>DASVJT010000050.1:0-11039 GCA_036385775.1 archaeon | reverse complement strand
GTTGAGCGACGCGGTCTTGACTGACGTGATGCCGCTTCCGCCTGAAGCCGTATTTGCAAGGTTTGCAGAACCGCCTGCGTCGTTGTACCATGATCCGGTACCCAAAAGAGCACCGCCGGTCTCGTCCCAGCGTGTTTGTTTAACTGGCGCGTTTCCGTCCTCACCTATCCAGATCGTTGGATACTGCTCATTTCCCGGGCCTGCATTCGAGTTCCAGGAAATTTGAAGGTAATAATTATGGCCTGTGCGCAAAACGGTGTCCATTGGTATATACCACCGCGCACCGCTGCCGCCGGTCGTCGCACGGTAGATAGTAAGGTACCCTTCGTTAGCGCCTTTGTAGGTGTCAATTTCAATCATATAAGCGCCATACGCTTTGTCCCAAATTTTTTGGAAGCGCTGGCCTGTCAAGCCGCTGTAATGGAAACCTATCTCCCACGACGCTGCGTTTAGATTGTTTGTTGCACTACCCGCAGGGATGTAGATAAAATCATTTTGCCCTGCGTCACCCCAGTAGGAGTACCCATTTGATTGGGTTCGAAATAGGCTAGGGCTGCTGACGTACGCGTTATAACTGGCTCCTGCCGTCCCTTGGTTGACCCACGTTGATCCCGCTTGCGGGACGTAATATACGGTGGGGGTCGGTTGTGCTGCAGCCGGTGTGATTACCGACCCGATAACAAGCGATGAGGCCATTAATAAAAGGAGTACTCTAAGGGCTTTTCTTTTAGCATTTTTCAACTAAACACCTCGGTCTGGTAGTTCAGTAGTTGAGTACCTAAATACCACGACGAACAGCTATTTAAAAGTTTCAGTCAATTATTTTTATAAAAATGATAGATAATTTTTTTATTAGCTTATTTTTTAGTTTAAAGACCTATAAAGGAATTATACTGTTTTCAAGATGAGATGGAGATATCTCAAGAGGTTTAACGGACGCGCGCAGCTTCAGCGTGTTTTGGCAGATAATCACGAGAGTGCAAGAAAGGCTACAGCTAAAAGAGATTTAAAACAAACTACAAAGTTCAAGGTGTTCTCCCAAAAGTATTTGTTTGGGCAACAAAAAACGGCCTAAACTTATTCTTTTGTCTTAATTCAAAAACCATTGCGGCTTTCGTCTGAAATAGGCGACTTCCATCACTTGTTAAGTCGGCAGCACTAACTCAAATAACGGATGGAATTTCAAAGCTTCGAGAACACCCGCGCGATCGTACTACTAGGCCGTAATTTGAAAAAAAGTTCTTCTATTAAGTTTATGTTGTTTGAACAAAGATTAACGAGTCTTTTCTTTTTCACCTTTTTAGAGAGAATTGCTTATTGAACTGTGCAGTTGAGAAAAAAGTGTGTTTTGAATCTTTAGGCATCTGCCTCTGTTAATCAACGTTTTCAACATAGTGCGAACACTCTTTTTTGCATTTTAGTATATCCATAGGAACGCCAGTAGTATACCATGCGCACGTAGGGCAGTTGGACTCCGTGCGGTATGCGTCGCGTTCACGTGTACAACGGCGATATATGAATACGCACTTGTTGCAGGGAGCTGGAACAATACCAGAACCGTCCCCCATAAGTTTGCTATAGTTAGTCATTAGCTTACGTTATTCAAGTATTCTGGCAGTCCTTAAGTGCGTCCAGCAGCACCATTCGCTCAACGGCTTCTATAACAAAGTTATAGAAGTCAATGCTGCGCCCAAAACCTCCCTCTTCACTCTACTTCAACTAGTCCATATAGCTCTAATCCGATCAATCCGTTTGCTTGTGTGCTAAGAAGTGCTACATCCCCCCAACATTTCATGTAGTTACTCCGGATCTCTTCAGGAAGCGGATGCTTGTAATGCCCCCCCTTAAACCCTGCATCTTGTGTGCCCACACATACTTGCTGTCGCATCCCAGCCGACGATGTCTCCAAATGGTTCAGCGAACTTGCGACGGAGTTTTCTAATTACTCCTGTGTTAGGCAATACAAACGGCTTGCTGGTCGCTATCGCTTAAGGTGTCTTGATTAAGTTTACCGACCACGGTTCGCCGTAGTTCCATCCGGCCTTCTACATCTGTTTTCTTAGATACTTCGCCCCCCATAAAAAAACAGTCCCGCATATACCCGATAATATATTGTTGACTGCTGCTAACGAAGGACAGCGAAAGAAGAACCTAAAATTCTTGAGAGAACGCCCAGCTGTGGAGGATTAAATTTTGGCCGTAATTGCACATGAACCAGTTAGCACTGTAATTGCCCACCCATACCTCTTCGTAAGCTGACGTAGCTTTATACGCAGCCGCTTGTGTACGGTTGGCTTTGTACCCTTCCTTCAGTTTAGCGGCTACAGTTGCATTATACACATTTTTCGCTTCGGCTTTCGATTTCGTCTTCTCGATAACTATAGTAACGTTTGAACTGCCCCGTACAGTTGCGTTTCTCGCAATTCCCTTGTAAACGTCGTTACTTCGTGCATTGGTTGACTTTGTGAATGGCTGAACTATGGTTAAATTATAGGATTTGTACAGCTCAGTAAGGGCGCTGCTGTAGTCGGCTGTTGTTTTTGTTGTCGTGGACGTTGTTGTGGACGTTGATGTTGTCGTCGGTGGCGACGTACTAGGCAGGCCCGTACAACCGGCTGCAGCCAGCGATGCGACAAGAATAAGAGCTATAATCACCGGTGCTTTTATCATACGTTTCGCCTTTAGGACCCACATAACACTCGACTTTTATAGCATATATCTTCGCATTCTTGTAAAGATGAGCGATTTATTTCTTTTTTAAGATGATGTAAACAGCCCCTATAGCGACGAGTGCAAAGACGCAAAGAACGCCGATAGCTAAAGGCAGGTTAACAGCTGTTAGTGCTGTTTGTGTGGGCACGTTACCTTGGACGGTATAAGTCACTTGAGTCACTAAAGATGAGGAGCCCGTCGAACCGCTTTGCAAGTCCTGAGCTGTTGACGTATTAACGACCATGTTTGGGCTGAAGCTGCCCTCTTTGGCGTCGCTCGGCACGTCAAGCCTTACGGTTACGGTTGCATTTGATTTTGGCGCTATTAACCCGCTTAAAGGCGTCGCCGTTAGCTGCCCGCTAGTATTCACTACATAAGTGAAATTGATAGAATAAGTGAGCGATGAATTGTTCCCGCTATTGGTGAGTATCAAGTCTTTTTCGGAACTCCCTCCGCGTCCGACCGAGCCAAAATCAATACGGGCCGTTGAGTAGACGGTGTTTGTTTGTGCGTTAACTCCTGTACTCACTACAACAAGGATAATAAGAAAAACAAAGAAGAGAGGCGTCAAGCATCGGCTTATGTTAAAGCTCATATAACTCTTCCTTTTCTTTAAAACAACCATCTTAGATAACGTTTCACCAAATATTTCCAGTCAATTAATTCCCTGAGGTAAAATTTTAAAAAGCCTATGCAGGCAGCAACGCCCTTTTTTATGTATGTCAACGAATCCAACTAATTCTTGATCTTGCACTCTTTAAAGCTCTAACACACGTACGGAAAAAACGTTGCTGAAGGGTATGAAAGTTAACCCCATTTTAGCATCGTTTATGGTCAACCCTGTCGCGTCAACGTCGACGAGGTTGCCTTCCCAATCCATATTTTCTTGTGTGCTCTTTATGAAAACGCGTTTTCCAACTTTCGTTTTTAACCACATAACTGAACTTTAGGCCATGCTTTACAGAGGAATGCCGATTAAGTAGAGAAAGATGACCACCAAAGCTCCAGGGATCCCTGCTATGGCGCTAATCAACACTGTGATCCAATCGATCGGCACTCCGATACCGATGAAATTAGCTCCGGCAAGTATAATGATTCCTAAAATCGCGTTGGCGAGTAGATACCAAATAAGCCTAATGCCCCACCGTATGATCGAACCTACAATAATTAAGATCAGTATGATGATTACGGCTGTGGCCACTATACTGACTAAGTCTACCATATTTTACACTAGCGTAGTCGAGCTGATTAAGTTTGTGCTTTTTTTGCACATAAATGGCTGCTTTGGTCTAGTACGTCCTGTGTGAAATGAAATACAGATGAACGAGATACACATTAAGTTAAACGGACTTGTCAAAAGCTACTATTGCTGCTGCAAGCGTCGTAGGGCTATCTCGAAGGCTTGATGCAGCAATAAAAGCTTATGATTCACAGAGGGCGCGCAGGTACGAGGTCAAAAACGTCATACACCCAGTAACTGCGCTTCTGCCAGTCTTTGTTTAGGGCGCTTTTTGACACGCGATATTTCTGCGAAAGCTCGTCGAGGATGTCAGACATTTCCAGTTGAGCGATATGCAAACGGAACATCTCACGTCTCCTTGAGTATAATACCTCTTTTTTCGACATGTTAACCCCCTATACCTCCTTCCGAATAATCATCAAAAAGTTATTTGAGTGTTTTTCACAGATTTTTTATGTTACGCGATTGCCACTGATCATCTTTCAAAAGAGAACGACGGAAGTTGGAGCGCGTACATATCTAATGAAAGGGACTGTGCTTAACGCGGGACACGCGCATTAGGGATAGATTTCCGGTCAAAGAGTCTTTATTCGCGTTACAAAGACCTGCAGGAAACCTTGGAGGACTTTCATGCCTAAAGTAGTTCATTTTGAGCTTCCTGCTGACGATCCACAGCGGGCGATCGCGTTTTATGAAAAGGAGTTTGGCTGGACCATCACTAAATGGGAAGGGCCCTTCGATTATTGGCTGGTCACAACGGTATCTGACGACGAGCTTGGAATTAATGGTGCGATAACGCCGCGTATGGTAGCGGAGCAGGTGACGACAGACACCATTGGCGTCGAATCCTTGGATAATTCACTTAAAAAGATTGTGGAAGCGGGAGGCACCAGTACGCAGCCAAAACAATCTATTCCGGGCATAGGCTATATTGCGTACTGCACCGACACAGAAGGAATTCTGTTTGGCGTCATACAACCCGACATGTCTGCGAAATAGTAGAAGTTACGGGCCCCTCATAAGAAGTCGTAATTCTCGGAGGCGAGAATGTTAGCGGAACTACTACAAAACCGCCGATATTAACTTACTTTTGAACTCCTCAACTTCGGTGGCCGCTAAAGTCATACTTGAGATGCCCGGTCAGCGGGTCTTGGGCATAGCTCTCGCAGAGCGCGATAAGCACGTCCTCGTGGGTCACGCCCACGTTCATGACCGTGTCGTTACCCCCGTAGTAGATGAGAATGCTGCCATTGTCGCGGCGCACGACTCCGCAGGTGAACACGACCTGGGGCACGTGGATATAAGCGCCCTCATCGACTCGGCAGTCAGCTCTTGACGGGAAAAGGATAGGGATGCTCGACATCTTTACTTGGGCAGGATCTGCCAAGTCGTGCAGCCCCACGCCGAGCACATAGGGGTTGCCTGCTATGGTGGTGCGGACGCCATGGAACACGCTGAGCCAGCCCTTGTCGGTCCTAAAGGGCGGAGCTCCAGGGCCAATCTTGTCTGAGAAGACGCTCGGACCCGCGCCAGTCATCATAATGGGTTCCGGCTGAAGCTCCCACCGATTGGACGCGACTGAGCTCGTCCAGCCGAGCTTGATTTCTGTGAAGATCCCCCCGACGTCGCCGCCTGTGGTGTCATTGGGTCGGAAAAGACCCGCATAGCGGCCGCCGATGGGCTCAGGGAAAACCACAACGTTCCGCATATCTTGCTCGAGCACCGGACCGTGACGCAAAAAGTGGCAGAAATCACGGGTTGTTGCAAGTGAGACACGCACGCGGTTTTTCACCGTTGCGTGATACGCACTGTAGGTGATGTAGTACGTATCGCCGATTTGGGTGATCCGCGGGTCCTCGACGCCGCCCGACTCGTTCTCGATGAGGGCCTTGGCATCGGTACCGGGCGCGAAAGCATCCCCCTCGTTGGCCGGCACCATGGCCGGTCTTGGTTCAACACGCCAACCGTCGACGCCGTTGCTGCTGCGAGCGATCCCGAGCACGCTCATCCCACAACGAAGATGAGAACGGAACAGCATGACCGTGTCTCCATCGTGTAGTGCGATGCCGGCGTTGTGGACGGTCGCGACTTGGAGGCCCGGGTCCTCCCATATTTGGTTTACATCATCGGCCGTAAGCACGGGATTATCTGTAAATCGCGCCACTGGACAGTTCAGATCGACGATCATCGGGTTGTCCTTAAGCATCACTTCTTTTCTTATCATCGGCCATCCTCCTCTCTCGATCTTTGGAACATCATGATTCTTGGAGCGTGCAGTTGTTGGTGTAATTTTAAGGCACGCGATAAAAAGCTATGCTCGACATTCGTACGATCTTATAAGCGCCTTACTGCGGGTTTTTGCAGCTACATCGTTTCGCGTAATTGAATTGGATTAGATTCTTTAAAGGTAAGCACAAAAGTGAATAGTTCATAACAAATCATGCTAGTAAGTTTCAACGACCGCGTCATCCTGACAGGATGCGTAGGTTCGTACGCAAGAATAGGTTAATGCTATGAAACACGAAACGGCCATCAAGAACGAACTTGAGACGCTCTCTGATAGTGATAAAGAACGCTTCGAGCGGATAAGAGTCGCTCAAATAGAAAAACATGGTAGCGAGAGGCCAGAGCAACTGCATAGCGCATTGCATACGATTCGACGGGTCTCCTACCAAAGGTTGGAATCGGAAAGCCTCAAAGAAGGTAACTTCGCGCTGTTACGCAGTGCTCGTCTCAGTATGGCGTGGCTTATGGAAGAAGAAGTCGAACAAGACGATGAATTACTAAGGAAAACGCTTGCGACGCATCTGGATCTATGCTATTTAGATTTAAACGGCCCACAAAACAGTACAACACGTGAGCGTGAGCTCACTAACGAGGCTCCTTTTGACCCGAGCCAAGGCGTTCTGATACCTAGCATTGTGAACATCACAAACGATTACATCGAACGACTCGAATTGACAAGAGATGAAACAAAAAGCTTGTTTCATAAACATATTAGCAGACATCTAAGCGGTTTAAATCCGCCTCTTTCTCTGGAGGAGGGTTGGAATAAATTAGAACCTAACTTGATTTTTAAAGGCAAATAATCGTAAAGATTGCCTGAGGGCGCTTTTCTAGGCTAATGTTTGACATTCAATAGCGTGCCTCGCCGTGCCAACTTAGCGGGCACCCGCAAAGACGTTTTTGAGACAAAGAATCTGTGAGACAATGTTGAGCCAGAATTCAAACTTTTCTATCAAAGACAGAAACTCAATCAATTACTATTGCTAGCTGTGCTTTTTTGTTGAAAATGGCTCTTCTTTTTTACATAAGATAAACCCTGAGATTTATGATAACTTTAAGTTAGTGTAACGAATAAATTCCACTCCTGCCAATTAACGTTATTTTTCTACTTATTTTTTTTATAAAAACTAAAATAAGCTCAATTAACTTATTTTAGTAAATTAAGTTTATATACTAGGTCTATGTTGCTTTTTATATATCCGCTGCATTCCTGCCTGTTTAGGAACCGCTGCGCATTCCGCTAAATAAACAATTGAAGGAGCTAGTAACACACAATGCCCTACAAAGGTGAAAAAAGACGTCGTTAATACGCATAGGTATACAAACGCAAGCGACGCCCAGAAGGGTGGACGAAAAAATGGTTGGACAAACGTCTAACCTACGCACAAGCTAAGCCTGCCGAATCCTTCGGCGATCTGCTCAACGAGGTCGTCACTGATGTGCGACGCTGATATCACCTCGCTTGGGCTTGAAACGAAGCTGAGAAAAACAGATACGTAATAGTAATTTATAGACGATCGGCCTACATGTTGCGCTAACTATAATGACCGTCGCGAAGAAAGGAGAGCTTGTTGTACAGCGACTCGAGTCGCTCTTCGGCCAAGTGAGGTTTAACGACGACTTTTGGCGAGAACGAAAAGAGCCCTTTTGGCTCATCGTGGATACTATCCTATCCCAGAACACCTCTAATGCGAATTCTGGCGCAGCATTACGGAATGTCTTAATTAAATATAAAACAATTGAAGACGTTTTTTTGGCAAACGTGCAAGATCTAGCTCACGAAATAAGACAATCTGGTCTTTACGAAACTAAAGCCAGAAGCATAAGCGCAGTAGCCAATGAAATAATAGAAAACTACGGGGGCGACACGTGGTCGTTCATCGATGGCAGCTACCCATCTGCTCGGGAACGGCTACGGTGTATTTTGGGCATTGGGCCAAAAACAGCAGACGTGGTGCTTCTTTTTGCGCGTGATTTTGATATCATCCCAGTGGATACGCACGTTTTTAGAGTCTCAAAACGTATCGGACTCGCTCCACAAAAAGGAGGCTACGAAGCAGTTAAGGCGGCTTTAGAAGATGAGATCCCAGTTGGGAAGCGCAAGTTCGCCCACGTCGCGCTAATTAAATTTGGGAGAGAAATATGCAACGCTCGGCAGCCGCAGCACTGGAAATGTCCACTCACCGATTTGTGTGAGTACTATCTAGAGACGTCGTGCGACGTAATCGAACCTTGTTAAACTTTTAAAAAAATCTCACCGTTTCAAGATTCATTGGGCTGCGAGTTTCAATTTTGAATTTCTTGTATATTGTGCTCGCCAAATCTGCACATTTATTTTCTTCACCGTGGCTCGTTACGATCTTTTCTGGCCGAGGGTTCAGTCGTTTAACGTATTCGATCAGTTGTTGTCGATCCGAGTGTCCAGAAAATCCATCAACCGTCTCGACATTCAAGTTAATTTGCATAGTGGTAGTTTTGCCGTTGTTTGAAACGGGTATCTCCTTCCACCCTTTTTGTATGCGCCGGCCGAGCGTCCCTTCTCCTTGATACCCGACGAACACCAAGGTGTTGTTTTCCTGTGGTCCGAGCGCTTTAAGATATTCCATCACAGGGCCGCTGTTAAGCATACCGGAGGTGGCAAGAATAACGCATGGCTCGCCCTTAATAATGTCATCGCGCATTTTTTGCTCAACTTGAACAAAGCTATCTGAGAGAAACGGATTCATGCCCTCGTGGAATATCATGTTTCTTAAATCGCTGTTTAGGTACTCAGGATACGTCGTGTGAATAGCGGTGGCTTCCCATATCATGCCGTCGAGGTATACGGGGATGTCGTCGATGATGTGTCTCCGGATCCCCTCCTCGAGAACGATCATAACCTCTTGGCTTCGTCCTACTGCGAATGCCGGTATGAGTACTTTTCCACCCTTTGATAGGGTGTGTCGTATGACGGAGTATAATCTGTTCTCAGCATCGCGTCTTGATGGGGTTTGGTCATGCGGCCCTCCGTACGTCGCTTCCATTATGAGCGCTTCAAGTCGCGGAAAGCTGTTGACTGCCGGGTCAAAGAGCCTACTCTGTTCGTACTTGATATCTCCTGTAAAAGCGACGTTGTAAAGTCCTTCTCCTATGTGAAAATGGGCGATTGAAGATCCTAGGATGTGTCCCGCATTGTGAAATGTCAAACGCACATCAGGCGCTATGTCGGTCACTCCGCCGTAGTTCAACGCGACTGAATGTTTTATGACCTCTCTTATTTTTGCGGAATCGTACGGGATCTTGCGCCCCTCACGAGCGGCAACGTCAATATAATCGAGCTGTAGAAGTGACATGAGGTCTCGTGTCGGTGGCGTGCAGTATATTGGGCCATCATAACCGTACTTGAATAGAAGCGGAACGAGTCCCGCGTGATCGAGGTGTGCGTGCGTGACGACAACCGCGTCAATTTGACCGAGAGGGCTTACTTCAGGAGCGTATAGGTAGGGCGTAGCGCTGTCTTCTGACCCTACGTTAACGCCGCAATCTACCAGGATCTTCGATTCGGGAGTCGATAGCAAAAAACAGGTTCTGCCCACTTCCCTACATCCGCCCAGGGTCGTAACGCGTATCCACTGGTCTTTCGAAGTCACCTCTCGATGAATCTTTTTGCCCAACGTTTTGAGAAGTTCTTTTCGCTCATCGCTGTAAGACCGTAAGTACTGGCGTATCTCTTTAACTGTAACCGATTCAATCGGAGGCGTTCTCACAACCCGGGGCGTCCAGCCTACTTTTTTGGTGATCTCCCGGAGTGTGGCACCGTGTCGCCCAATGACTAGTCCGGGCTTTTTGGCTTCTATGACGATTTCACCGGTGTCGAGGTCAAAATAGTGGTTTGTGATTCCCGCTTCTTCAGGGACTATTTCGCTTATTTCTTTTATTGACGTCTCGGGATCCGCTAAGACGCGTGGGTCTGGTCGAACTACTATTCGTTTGCGAAGTTCTCTGGCGAGTTTCTTGACTATCTCGCCATTGTCTGCGAACGCTCTCGGATCATCGGTATAGATGACGACTTCAGGCCCCTCAAACTCGAGCTCCGTAATCGTGATGTTGGGAGGCAACCGCTCTTTGACGCGTTCTTTCAAGTCATTAAGTGCTTCTTCAACGGGCATTATGTGACTTCCACATTAAAAAAAAATTAAAAAATACAGAAATAAAGGATGCAACAATTGTTGCTTAAATAGCGAGAGCTGCTTTTCTTTTATCTATTTCATCTTTGTCAACTTCGACATATCCTTTTTCGGTAATTTTTACCACGTGCATATCATTTCCCGAAGCAGAATCTCTTTTCATTGCTGACGCAAGCGCTCTGATAGCGAGATCCATGCCATCTTCGATGGGGATCTTTTCAACGTATCGGTCTTCAATAACGCCAAAGGCCATCGGTGATCCTGAACCTTGCGCTGTAGCAAGGCGTTCTTCAATTTGGCCTCCAACGGCGTCCAATGAGTAGATCGAAGCCGCATTCTTATCGAAGCCCCCTATCATGAGCTGAACGTAATACGGGTAATATCGGTTTTGGTTAAGGATGTTTGATAGCAGGGTTGCTATTGCCGCGACAGTCATCGGTTTACCCTGGCGCATCTTATACAGCTTAGCCTCTACCGTTATCGTACGAACCAGGCTCTGTGCATCGCCTACACCGCCAGCAATGGTCATTCCAACAAGATCGTCAATTTGGTATATCTTTTTGCCCTCTTTGCTGGATATGAAGTTGCCCATGGTTACGCGACTTTCTGATGCGAGCACAACGCCGTCCTTACAG
>DASVJT010000049.1:0-2821 GCA_036385775.1 archaeon | reverse complement strand
AGCATCTGTCCATGCATCTTGTATTTGAGCAGAGGTTCTGTTTATCGGCGTCAAAAGCCAAGCGGTCAAATTGTTTGGATGCTCATTCTTCAACGTGGTATTGTAATTCTCAATGTATTGCGTAAGCTGCTGATCGGGCTGCATCGCTGGCGCGGTCGTATTTGTGGTGAGCTTCGTGCAACCGGCTACGGATAGCGACGCGATAACAAGAAGCGCAACGATTGCAGCGAACTTCGCTTTCATGCATTTCGTCCTTTTTTACGTCTAGTCTTCCGAAAATAGAAACTAGACATACAAAGTGTACGAGACATAGCTTAAGGCTTTCCAGCTGCAACAGTGGTTGATAGGGTGGTTTTTAGCGGCGTTTGGTTACGATCCGTAACAAATACCCGAGAAAGACCCGCTGCGTTCGTGTTACTTGCGATAGCATAGCTTCAGTCGAGTAAAAAGTTGCTTTGACCATTTCCATCTCGCTGTGCGGCGAATAGAATGCATAAATGGGAATTCCGATCGCGATAGTTACGAGCCCAAAAACAACCGTTGTTATGCCGCTTTCGAATATCAGAAGTGCAGACATTAGTATACCGGCAACGGGAACGATCGGCCCTGTCATCTTTTCAATGAGGGTGCGGCCGGCTTTAATTCGTCCTCGCTCTCGCAACGCGAGAACAACTGCACAGGTGGTAAGATACACGAAAGCAAGGTTGAACGTCGAAAAGAGGATCAGCTGACTGAGCCCTCCGAATAGTGAGAGGCCGAGCGCGAGAATGGCTTGGGCTGCCAAGCTTTTGTAAGGCGTGCCGTACCTCGTATGAAGTTCGCTAAAAAAACGTGGGAACAGGCCGTCGAGTGAGATAGCATAGGATAATCGTGACGTCGAAAACGTGCCTGACTCATCAGATCCAGACACAGAGATAAGCGCTCCGATTCCAAGTACCAAGCCACCGATAAGTGCGAGCGTAGGAGTGAGTGAAAAAATGACGCTCCCGGCAGTGGCAAGCGGTGCAGCGTCGAACTGGAGCGACGTCCAGTTAACGACGCCAATGATAACGAAGTTTGTCAACAGGTAGAATAGCGTGACTATGGTCATTCCGACGATAATCGCTTTGGGTATGGTGCGCGTTGGGTTTTCCACCTCGTTCGACGGGATGACCGCAAGCTCAAACCCTGCATATGCCCAGAAGATCAAAACGAGTGCTTGGCCGAAGTTGCTGAAACCAAGCGGGGCAAAAGGCACGAAGTTTGCGATAGTTTGGGTGGGATTGAACGCCATATAGATAAGCCCAGCGACGATCAACAGAAGCAGCGGGCTTAGCTTCGCAATCGTTAGAACGTCATTCGCCCGTCCTGCGAGCTTCGATCCACGTATGTTCACATAGGTTATAGACGCGATGAAGAGTAGCTTGATTATCGCCCCTTCGGCAACGGTAATCGAAGGGAAGAAGAAGTTGAGGTAACGAACAAAGGCTACGGGAAAAACAGCAAGTGCTGCCACCTCTGCAAGCCATAGCGCCCAGCCGACGATAAAGCCTGCAAAATCCCCCCACACCTCCCGCGCGTACGCGTACGCACCACCGACCTTCGGCACGAGGGTTGCGCATTCGGCAAAGTTGAGCGCTATGATGATAGCAATCAATCCGGCGGCAATCCACGCAACAAGGCTTGCAGGCCCGAGATATTGGCTACCCAAGGAAGCAACAACGTAAATATCGGCGCCGACGATTGCTCCAACGAGCAAATTAGTGACGTCAAAGAACGTAAGCTTCTCAAAGGCATCTTTAGGTTGCATGCGGAAGTCTCACGAGTGCGCGGTCCAGCTCATTTTTCGACTCTATTCTTCTCTTATTAGTTTTCGGTTTAGCGGAGCAAAGCCCGCTCTTTACTATTGTTCATCGTTAGCTAAAAAGAACGTCGCCTATAAATGCGACCGCACGGCGTGCATAGTCCTTCGATACACGTTGAAGCGTTTCAGTGTGTGATGTCAAAGAAAAAACTGCTTTTAAGCCGCTTATCTTCAACATAGGGGCGGCGAGATCGCCTGTTTCGATGTACGTTGGCTTATTAAACAAAACGCAAATCTCGTGTGCGGGCACCTCAGCCTTCTCTGCTAAGTAGTGCTCGTGAAGAACCTCTCGCACGGTCTTAGCAGCGCTGCGCTCATCAAATAGGTGCGTTCGTTTGTCGGTGCCCTCTAGGTTGACTGGCAAGGGGACTCCTTCGCGGAGCTTCGGTTTTAGGACTTCTTCTATCCAATCTTCATCAAAAACAGGTGATACGTCCTCAAATTTGGCGACAAAAAAAGTGACTTCATCGTTCATTGCTTCGATGGTGAACGGATAAACCCACACATCAATGCCATAACGCGCCGCGTAGGCACGGGCCCTTCTCTTAAACCCGCTCGACCCTAGCAATATGCCAGTTGGAGAGACGTGCAAATCATTGATAGCTTTTCGGAGCCTGCTGAGTTCTCGCAGACTGACGAGTTTGTCCCAGTGTTTCGCTTCTATTACGCATCTGTGCGTCTGTGCTCCTATCTGAAACTCCCAATAGACGTCGAATTGGTGAGTCGATCCGGAAGTCCCTATGAGGTTCTTATAGGGTTCAACAACTACGGTCTGGACGGGATCCTCCTTTTTGATCTGATCAACGAGTTCGGCAACAATTGCTTCGTGCGCCTTGCCTCTGTTAGTCATGCAATCGATAGGTGACTTTCTTACGCGTATCAAGTTTTCTGTTCGGGCTTATAAAAGTCAATCTCTGCGTCGCCCGAATGAACAAAGTCATGCAGTCGACAGTATGCTGTCACGACGCGCTGTGTGAA
>DASVJT010000048.1:0-3113 GCA_036385775.1 archaeon | reverse complement strand
CGGGTTTAATTACCTTGCTATTTATTCTGATCGGCTCTCCATGCGCTAGTTTCGCAAATAGTGGTCCTTCAGCCACGCCAAGCGATCGTGCTAATCGTGCGTTAAATTTGCGTTCGGATATATATAGTTTTGATTTTTGCTGAGAGTATTCAACCTCGTACCGCTTTTTCAGTATTTCAGTACATCCAGTTAGAAGTGCAGTTGTGACATCTATCGAGCTTAATTCAGCAGGAACGAACATGTCGGCAATTCGGCCGTCTTTACGCTCAAGGTATACCATCTTTTCAATTTCAATAAGGTGTTTGAATGATTCTATATCGACAGCGCAAGCCAATTTGATGATTGCTGGGTTTAACTTCAGACGTTTTAACTCGAAATAGTCTAATGACTTAGAGTGAGCGGTGAGAGAGTTTCGCAAAGACGCGCTTATTTGTATACTTACTCCATCAAAAGTGACACCGTATTTCCTTAATGTACGCCGGATTCGAAGGTATTGTTCCCAAGAAACGTCTCCGTGGTTCTCAATGTCGCTCTTTCTTAGGACTTCATAACCTATGTTATTCACTATTGACCTCAACCGGTCCTTTTCTGCACCCATCTGTTTTCGGTCAAAGTACGCGAATTTTGCTTGTGATTTGTCAAAAGCCTCTCGCACGATCGCTGGAGATAACCGTTCCAATTGATATGTCGCAAAAATATGCCCATAACAAATTTCGCTACTGAGGAGGATATCTGTGTGGCGCTGAGCGTAGTGCGGTCCCCCAAACCCAACAGCTGTCATGCACTTGAAGTTAAGTGATGGTGAGTCCAGCGAGAGGATAGCATGCGCCATAATATCTCCAAGTGTGTCATTTGTCCACTCGGATTTCGAACTGCCGATCTCTACGAAAAGCGACGGTATGTTAACGGTGCAAGGACAGTGATGGGTAACCTCGACGAGGACTTTGATATCAGACAATCGTTGCAGTCTTTCCACCACAAGTTTTAATGCACGGGGAGCAGCGCGCGCTAATATAGGACCCTTACGTTGAGAGCCATTGATGTCACCGGTAAAGTGTGCTGTAAATACCGGTCCTTTCTGTTTCTCGCTTTCGTGCCTAGATGAAAATATAATTAAGTCTGCGTTAAGCTCTCGGATCAGCGCTTCTTGCTTGATAAATCGATCTTTAATCACAAGTAACTGAAGGTTACCATAGGTCCATTGAGCAGGCCCTTCTGGACATTGCGCCCAAGGTGCACGTTTAAGAAGATGGCGCGCCACGTTCTGTGAGGCGTCGTCCGTTTCTGAGCAGATAATCGCAGAATGCATACGCCGCCATGATCGTGGCTCACTCGATAAAGCTTTGGACATCGTTTGTTTTACCTTTGTAACAAACTTTTAATCACCTTCTTTAGGTGAAAAATGTGAGTGGCTACCCAATCAAGCGTGCTGACTGGTTAGTAACAAGATGTGTAAAAACTTTTTGATATGGGGATAAATTCTCGTTTAGAACCTACTACGCCCTTCCGACTTGCAAGCATAAGTCTTCGTTGAGTAGGCCAAGGTCTATTGCAACTGCCCTTTAATCTTTGATCAAACGCCCAGGCCCCCGCGGTGTACCTTTTGCGACTAATAACGTCGTTTTACAGCGTTTAATCGTAAAATGCAAGCGAACGTATCAGTAACAGCAATCAAAGATACATTCCGTTCGAGACCGTCTTTCTATCCTTCTGTTGACGAATCCGTTAGCGCACAAGCATTCAAACATCACATATTTAAAGGAAAAGCACTTACCAGAATCCACAGCGGGGTGGGGTAGTCAGGAGATCCCGACGGGCTCATAACCCGTAGACCAGTGGTTCAAATCCACTCCCCGCTATTGATCTCGATATTAGATTACTCTTTTTTGGAATATATCCCAGCAAACGCAACGCTTGTTAAAAAATCTAGCCGTCAAAAAAACGGAAAATTAACAGGCTATTTTACGTAAAAGATGAAGATTGGGAGTCGAATTTATTCAATCAGAACACGATTCAGCTGCTTTATTCAAGTCTGCTTCAAGGATTTCAGGACGCGTTACGCCGATATAATGCTCTATGATTTTTCCATTACATTCCAATATTAGCGTAGGAACAACACGGATCCCATACTTATTTGCAAGCTGTAGATTATCGTCTACGTTGATCTTCTTAAAGTCTATTTTGTCTCCAAACTTATCCTCGAGCTTTTCTAAGATAGGGTCCTGTATCTTACAAGGTCCACACCAATCAGCATAAAAATCCATAAGTATAGGTTTTGCCATTACGATTCCTCCTATTCCTCTTGTAAAAAGTCTATATATATGGTTTTTGCCTGACTAAACGCATTTAACCTTTTCAATTCTTAAATCGTTGAATTTCTTCAAAAACTAGCTGTATTACGGCATCAACAGAAGCTTCGACTCGAGGTGAGAGGTCTGTGCAAATCCCTTCGACTCGTTCAACTTCTATGCCGATGATCGTGATGTTTTCCGGCATAAGCTCAGGTTGGATCTCATGACCTAAGCGTAACGTATCGACTAGGCTCAGATCATGTAACGACATCATAAAAAGGTTTGCTGGGGGTAACTCTTTGTCCGTGAACTTGTAGATCGACCCGGGGTCTCCCCCTCCCCCCCGAACAGCATCGATTATTATTACATCGTTAGCGTCTTCCATGTAATCGAGTATTGCCAGGCCACCGACGCCGACATTCACGAGTTCAACGTCGCTCCTATTCATTTGCTCTAGCTTTTCGAGAATATGGACACCTACACCATCATCAGCCATTAAATAATTGCCTGCACCGAGTATTTTTATCACTTGATGTCCGACTTTTATCATTTTAGTATCGCACCGGTTTCATTTGTATAGTAGCCTTCATAAACTTTTCTTGAGGCTTAAGTATGTTCTCCCAAGTATTAAAATAGGCTAAACGATATACAATCAGCGCACTGCATAAGCAGAACTTGCAAGAAACGACCAGGGACGGTAATGCCGTGGGAATACCCTTAAATTCATCAGAAGAGCTTAAACAACGAATCTCCAAGGATGAATATTATATGGCGCTCGCGCAGACAGTGTCATTACGTTCTACATGTACGAGACGTCAGTAC
>DASVJT010000047.1:0-4266 GCA_036385775.1 archaeon | reverse complement strand
GCAATTCGATCCAGGCCGCTTCCGCGTATTTTTTATTCCTGTCACCAATCAAGCTGCAAAAGAATAATACACAGGGCGACGTTCTTGTATCGATAGTTATGAAGGCCTTACTGCTCCTAGGGTGTCCTGAGGTTCCTGTGCAAACCGGCCTTGCGCTTTACATCGGAAACGCATTGAAAGCGCAGGGGTTTGAGGTGATTTGTGCGGGAACCCCAAGCGCTGTCAACTTGATGAAAGTCGCGGATCCCAAGAAAGCGTACATCGCATCGTACATGAACATAGACAAGTGCATTGACCAAATTGCTGAGGGGACGTTCGACGTTGACCTCGCGTTTGGCTTTATCCATAAGGACTCGGGCGTGCAGTATCTTGGGACGGTCTCGGCGCTGTCAAGGAGTACTCCCATTGCCGTTGTTTTTGGAAGGGAGGCAGAGCTGCTCAGCAAGGAGGTCACCGAATCGGTTGACGGTGTGCAGGTCATATGGGAAACGGCCGTCCATAATCCGCTCCCCCTTAAGAAGAAGCTTGACAAGATACGTGAATGGGCCGTTTTTGTGAAGGGTTAGTGCCCCACACAAATGCCGGCTGCATCTCGAGTGCCGGACCTTAAACCGGGGATTGACGTACGCATCGGAGAGAAAAATGGCAAGCACTGTATATTTTGCGCGCCTGAACGCAGGAAGTAAGGAAGAAAATGCGACCGCTCGCGTTCGACAGCTCTTTGAAGCGGCGCAATTTGACGCGCTGATTGAAGCAGATGCTCTCACAGCAATTAAACTGCACGTCGGAGAACGCGGCAATGATTCACATCTTCGACCAGCGCACGTCCGGCAAGTAGTCGAGCTAGTAAAAGCGAGCGGTGGCAAGCCCTTCGTGACCGACACAAATACGCTCTATTCGGGGAGTCGACACGACGCGGTCGACCACCTAGCGACCGCTCTTGAGCATGGGTTTGATTACGCGGTGTTAGGGGCGCCTTTCATCGTCTCTGACGGACTTGTAGGCCATCACTACCAGGATGTTCGAATCGATAAGAAACATTTTGACACGGTCAAAATTGCAGGCGACATCGTCGCGGCTCCGAGTATGATTGTCATGTCACACTTCAAAGCTCACGCAATGGCCGGATTTGGGGGTGCAATAAAGAACCTGGCGATGGGATGCGCCCCGAGGGCTGGGAAGGCGGACCAACATAAGGGTATGAATCCGATCGTCGATGTGGAAAAGTGCTCGGCGTGCGGGGTATGCGTTGGGGTGTGCCCACGCTCTGCCATATCGATTGAAGCAGGCGCGTCGTGCATTAATTACGACCTCTGCGTTGGGTGTGGTGAGTGTATGGCCATGTGCTTAAACTCCAGCATCTCATACGACTGGGAACACGATCTTCAACGGTTTATAGAGATGCTGACAGAATATGCCCTTGGCGCAACAGTGGGCAAGCGAGGCGTCGGGTACTTCAATCTCCTTTTGCAGATTACGCCCGATTGCGATTGCGTTCCTTGGAGTGACACGCCATTCGTGCCAGACGTAGGGATTCTTGCCTCAACTGACCCTGTGGCCATTGATGCAGCGAGCGTGGATCTGGTGAACGGGCAACGGGGCATACCGGGCACTCGTCTTGTTACCAATCTTGAACCTGGTGAGGACAAGTTCAAAGGTGTCTGGAGTGAGACTAAAGGCTCGATTCAAATAACGTATGGAGAGCAGATAGGCTTAGGAACAAGTTCTTATGAGCTCGTCGAGCTGTGACGAGCTACAAATTGCGCTAAACTGTCGGCTGAATTAAGCACGTTTTCATTTCACGTAAAACCTTCACGTTTTAGTGTGGCCACCGGCAAACAAAATTTAAGCTTTTAATATCCTCTTGAGGGAAAAACAGAAGTTCTTCCACGCCTATTTATTTGGGGAGGTGGTTGCGATACCTACGTACATCCTTTTAACCAAACTAACCACTGAAGGCAGGAAAACAATACGAGAGCGACCCAATCGCATTCAGGAAGTCGATCGAGAGATGGAGGCGATGCAAGTCAAAGTTATATCCCAACATGCAGTCGTGGGGCCATACGACTTTGTGAACATCGTTGAAGCGCCTGACAACGAAACCATTCTGAAAGCCTCGGTCGAGCTCGGGGCGCGCGGCACGGTTCAAATAATGAGCATGCCTGCGATACCGATCGACGACTTTATCAAAGCAATAAAGGAGCGGTAAGCAACTTTTAGTCTGAAACAAACGAGCTTAGCACTGAGCTTGCAGTCAAGAGGCCGACAGTTAGCTGAGAAATCTACCGGGCCCAAATAGAGCATCTGTCAATTATTAGACCGCGCAGCACTTCTTAGGTTTGCCCTCTTATCTGTAACGTATCAGTTATCATGCGAAGGATGATGTCCGGGATCTCCTTGTTGCATAGGTTCATTTCCTCCACTTTCTCGAGTTGAATCCATTTGGCACCAGTCACGCCTTGCCCCACGGTTGGAAACCCGCTCACGTACCCTGCCTCATAGCAAATGAGCAGCACTTGTTCGTCCCACTCCGAGTTGGGGTCATATGACACGTACGCTTTAACCTGACGAGAAACGGCGACTTTCACGCTAGTCTCTTCGAAACACTCACGAGCTGCGCAGTCTTCCAAGGATTCTCCCAGCTCCAGTTTGCCCCCCGGGAGTATCCATCGTCCGGCCCAATAGCCACTTGCTTGCTCAACCATTAGCACGAGGTTGTTCCTAATGGTGCACGCCAGACAACTCGTTACGTATTTGCCGCTCATCATTCACAGTGGGTCAGACGATGTTTATTAAGTTAAGCACATTCAGCAAGCAACGTGCGAACAAGGCCCGTTGACCCTCTACGACCGTAAGCTAAATCTGAGTTATGTCGAAGGATATATATTCATAATCAGAATTACATCCTAGATTGCATTAGAGCAGTTGAGATGAGTATAGAAGAGATCGAAGTTGAAGAGGCAGTCGCCGCTTTCATTAAGGAGCAAGGGAAAGATTTCAGAGTGACGACTACGTGTTCCGGTGCTCTGATTTTGCCAATTTCTATCAGTCCCCCTAAAGAGACTGATGTCGCGATTCGCATAGGCGAGAACACACTATTCGTTTCTATCTATCAAGCGCGTTGGATAAAGCGGATCGACCGACGAATGCTCTATTATCGTGCTTTGCAGGAATAGGTGGGGACGTTCCCCCCATCGCTGTTTTTTTATTTTCGTTTTGCAGTTCTAGAGGCCAATTCCTTCTGTGGTGTGGACAGCTCGTCGCATCTCTTCTTGTAACGCAGGTGGTACGCCTTTGATTTCAATGTCTAGGAATCCACGCACGATAGCAGACGTAGCCTCATCTTCGCTGAGTCCCCGCGTCATGAGATAAGTGATCTCTTCTTCCGCAATTTTACCAACGGCCGCTTCGTGTGACATATCAACGTCTGGAATAGCTCCATCGAGTTCAGGGACTGCAAAAATCCTGCCGTGGTCACCCAGCATAAGTCCGCGGCATTCGAGATGTCCTTTGACGTCACGGTGGGTCGCGGTTAGGTTTCCGCGCGAGATGATCTCGCCGCCGTTTGTGATCGTCCGCGCTATCACGTCTGCCTTGCTTTGCTCAGCTTCCAAGATTACTCGCGCTCCTACGTCCATATGTGAGCCCTCCGTTGCGTACAAAAGAGAGTACGATAACGCGGTGGCGTTCTCACCTACGCAACGGATCGTTGGGTACATTTGTAAGCTCTGAACGGGCTTCAAACAGACGTAATTGTTGATAAACGTGGCGTCCTTCTCAACGATGATTCCGCTCCGCGGGCGAACAGCGACTTCCGGGCCCCAGTTGTGAATCATCGAAAAGGAGCATTTCGCGCCCTCCTTGATGAAGAACTCAGAAACTCCGACGTGAATTCCGTGGGAAAGCTCGTCTGCGGTTCTGCAGCCCGAGATTATGTGCATTTCCGAGCCCTCCTCAGCAATGATGATGTTGTGCACGTTCTGTGACAGGCTCTCTTGGGCTAGGAACATGCACGCCTGAATTGGCAAGATAGTCTTCGTGCCCGCCTTTGCCCGTATGAAGTAGCCGTTGCTGAAATTAAGAGCGGCCTGGGCGGTGTACTTGTCAGCGTCAACCGCGACCGTTTTCCACCAGTAGTCTTTAAGCCAGTCATACTTCTCGAACGCTTCGGTCACACTGAGCACTTCGACGTCCTGTGCCGAGGTCTTCGAGTAGACGACGCTTGTATCGAGCTGGAAATATGAGCCCGATCGCTCATCCTCCTTT
>DASVJT010000046.1:0-2712 GCA_036385775.1 archaeon | reverse complement strand
TGAACAGCTCGTACAAAGTGCTTGAGTCTATGATGGAAAAAATGGAGATGCAGCTTGAACTTGCTCGTCGCATTCGCGCCGTAGACGAGCGAGACGTCGCAGAGCGCGTTATCAAGACGCACTTTCTCCCCGACCTTATTGGCAATCTGCGAGCGTTTTCGCGCCAAAAGGTGAGGTGTGTGAAGTGTAATTACAAGGTGCGGCGGCCGCCCATTAGCGGCAACTGTCCGAAATGCGGTGGAAAGATCGTGCTCACCGTTCACGAAGGCTCGGTAACGAAGTACATGGCGCGTTCGATCCAGATCGCCGACGAGTATGGCGTGTCCAAGTATACGCGCCAGCGGCTTATGCTCCTTGAGATGTCAGTCAACTCGTTGTTCGAGAGCGACGCCTCGAAACAGATGGGCTTAGTAGACTTTATGTAGGTGCAAACGATCGGCTTGTGCGACCGCACGAACTGCACCATTTCTGGGGCCCACTCTTTGGCAATGTAAAACTTTGTCAAGGGAAGCGGATATAAACAAGTCACTCGACAAGGGACAGACAATAATGGTCGATATTCCGAGATTGGTGCTAAACTCCGGCCTGCAGTTCTTACGTTCGCCTGCAGGCGCCGTAGACTGGAGGCAAGTGGCGAAAAACGCGGCAAACGTCGGCGACGCGCAGCGATGGCCACATGCAGATAAAAAACGGCTTTTGCCGACGTATAGCGGGTTTGTGGACGCGGCCATGCCACAAATCATCGAAGTAACTGGGCTACAAGCACCACGCGGTCGTCAAATACGAGTCTTTGACAGGTATGATTGGATAAAGACGAACATCAATGCATTCGCTGATCAGTTCGCGCCGCTCGAACAGGCGCTTATGACGCATGAGGGTGATTCGCTTATAAGCAGAGGAGTGTACAAATCGAATCAAGTCATCTCAACGGTTGGTTTTAGCCTTCTGCTTGGCTACCTTGCAAAAAAGGTCCTCGGTCAGTACGACCCAAGCCTTTTCGGGCGCGAGATCGTAAGTGGGCAGATCTATTTTGTGGAGCCGAATATCGAAATAGTCGAGCGCCAACTCTCTTTTGCAGGAAATGACTTTCGGCGATGGATCGCTATCCACGAGGTGACCCACGCTGTCGTGTTCGAGTCGGTGCCGTGGCTTAAAGGACATGTAAACCAACTCCTAAAACGATATCTTGAGGCAACTAACGAGGGACTCGCTTCAGACGGCGTCCAAACACGGACGCGCGCGGTTGCGAGTTACTACATCGAACGAGGACAATTCTCTCTCCTGCACGCAGCTCTATCTCTTGAACAAATAGACCTCCTAAATCAGATTCAAGCCCTGATGAGCGTGATTGAGGGCTATTCGGATTTTGTCATGGACAGGATCGGCAAGGAGTTGTTCTCAACGTATGATCACATGAAGCGCGCTTTTGACCTCCGGAGGAGGAACAAAAGCGGGAGAGAGCGGTTCTTTGAGCGCGCGACAGGACTTGGTATGAAGATGGAGCAATATGTCCTCGGAGAGCAGTTCGTCTCACACGTTGAGACAAGTCAGGGGATCGACTTCGTTAACAGGGTTTGGCGCTCTCAGAGCGACATTCCCACGCTTGATGAACTAACCCACCCTGAAAAATGGATCGTGCGGCAAAAAAGTACGACCTAGAGGCTTAACGACCTCCCTCAAATTAAGAGCTATGAATGAACAAGCGCACTGTGCTCGATCCTTTCCAGACGATTACGGTGTTCGTCAAGTTTGCGGAACTTCTCCTGTCTTGCGTAGTAATCAGCACGTTCAATAAGTCCACGAAAGGTCTCACTTACCATAGATTCACCAAGTGAGCCGACGAACCGATAAGGGATAAGCGCACGGTAAGAGCGCCGTGAAAGTAATCGTATATCACACCCGTAATGCCCCTTGCAAAACTCGGTGAGCGGTCAAAGGGACGCTCTGTCATTTTTATCCGCTTACATTCACAAGAATCCACTGAAATTGGTTTTTACGCACATATAGCTTCCTAATTGGCACCATTCGCCCAGAACAGAGGATATCCCCGCGTTCGGCAGGATAACGTTAAATAGCATGCAAATTGAGCATTTAATCGATTGGCGTGCCTCATAAATTACCGTCTAAGGATTTGTTACAGTGGGATCAGACGCTCTTTAAGGATGAACGCTATTTTGAACTAGACTACATCCCGGAGCACTTCTCCCATCGAGAGACGCAGATGCGCGCTCTTGAGATCGCCGCTCGTCCCGCACTGCGGGGCTCCCGTCCAATCAACAGTTTATGTTCAGGGCCGCACGGCACTGGAAAGACCACGGCAGTGCTTAAGGTATTCGAAGAAATTGAAAACTACACCGACAGCGTCGTGCCGGTTTATATAAACTGTCAAATCGACGGGACTCGCTTTGCGATATTCTCAGAGATCTACAAGAAACTCTTCAAGTATACGCCACCCGATTCGGGCGTTTCATTCAAACGTGTCTTCACAAAGATTACGAAATACCTCATCGATCAGGAGAAGGTACTCATCGTCGCTCTTGATGATGTCAACTATCTCTTCTATGAAAACACGGTCAACAAAGTCCTGTATGCACTCCTGCGAGCTCACGAGGTGTCAGCAGAGGTCAAGATCGGGGTCATCGCAATATCAAGCGACCTCTCGGTTGAGATGTCGAAGCAACTCGACCCTCGTGTGATGTCGGTTTTTCTTCC
>DASVJT010000045.1:0-23212 GCA_036385775.1 archaeon | reverse complement strand
CCCGCGCCATGTTCTAACTCGGGCGGTAATGACACCTTGTTTCGCTTTATACCCCAGACTTCTCGCTCTATCAAGTCGTGTTGGCCGTTCGATGCGAACAACTGACGGTTCGCGCCGCCATGTTTGCAATCGCTGCCACATCAGGCTTTTGACGTAACTGTTTTCTGGCTTTTTCCACGCATCTCGTATGAATCCATACATCGATTTCATTATTTATCCTCTAGTGATCGGTTCAGCATTTATGCCACATTCCTAAGGATCCAATTAGTGCCCCGATTGGGACTGTTTACAAAAGAAGATCATACAACATATATGTTTCCTACTTGGCACGCGAAGTCGAAACAATCTTGATAATATCGCCATTTTTTAATTCGTGATGCTCACCAAGTCGCTTTTTCGTGCGAACGTCTAAAGCGTATAGAAAACCGCCACCAATATCAGTATGGACTTTGAAGGCAAGATCTTTAGCATTCCCCCCTTCCTTAATTAACAATGCGTCTGGTAAAACTCTTCCTTGCTTATCTGACCATCGGTGTTCGTCTTCGACTGGATACACAACTATGTACCTGAGCACGTCGAACACCGTTACGTTCAGACACTTCTGGACCCCCGTGCCCCCTTCACTAACAAACTTTTGTAAGCGCTCAAGCGCAGTTTTTTGTTGCTGATTTAGCGATTTAACTATGGTGAAATGAGTATCACCTGGTACATACGCTATGAGTCCTTTTTGTTGAGCAAGTCGAAGCGCAAGTTCAGCTTCTCCACTTGTTGCTACTACATCTTCATATGCGCCTGCGATTCGGGAAATATTTTCAAAAGATGCAACATCTTGCTTATTTGCTGCGATAAGAATGGGTTTTGCGACCTTTCTAATTTGTTGTGATAAGTCTATTATGACCTCGTGCCCCCAGCTTTCTGGAGGAGTGTCTAAAAGTCCTAACTTCTGCATTGCGTTTCTGATTTGACGTGCTTCAATATTGAGTCCTGCCAGTTGAGTGGCTATAACTTGTACGATGTTGTGCTCAAGTTGTGCTTTCTTTGCGAGTCTTTGCCAATTTCTTTCTATTATGCCAGTAATCCACAACGAGATCTCACTTTCCAGTAACGTAACGTCCTCCAATGGATCGTGCGAGGGTGCGCCGAGAACGTTGCCCTCTATATCAGTCCCACCTGATGCGTCAATTACGTTTATGATTGCCTCCGATTGACGGAGGTTGTCAAGGAAAGTATTGCCGAGTCCACGCCCTTTGTGAGCCTCGGGAACCAATCCCGCAACATCAACCAGCTCGATAGGGACAAATCGCACCCCATCCATGCAGTGACCGCACCGAGCTGTGAGCTGAGTGCACGGGCAAGGCACACGTACATAGGAAGTTCCTCGATTAGCGTTTATAGTCGTGAAAGGATAGTTCGCTATCTCAACATTAACAAGTGTTGCAGCTTTAAAAAAAGTTGATTTGCCTGTATTTGGCTTACCGGCAAGAGCGATTGACAAGCTCATTTAAAGTTTACATCAGCTCCCTTAAGCAATTTTTTTGCCCACAGCAGCTTTTTTTTCTTTGTTGGGCTGACATTATTATCGGAAAAATCAAATCCGATCGCGCTAATTGTCTGAGCCCCAAACTCTTTTGCCAAAAAAACCGCTCTATCCCCGTCAGTAAAGCCACCGACATTAAGTACGTTTTTCAGCGGTTTAGCCTGCGTCGTCCCAAGCACGCTGCTAAATGAGGGGACATGTGTTCTTATGGCGTCGATGTTGTCTCCGTGCGCGTGAATAACCATTATTGCGCACATCATATTTGCTCGCTTCAGGTCGTTTATGCAGCCATCTAGATCAGACACAATTATATGGGGGATAACTCCTTGCGCTAACAGCATAGAGGTAGCGCCATCTGCTGCTATGATTGTCTCTCGAGTCTCAATTTTTCCATTTTGAATGTCTGCAACTAAGGTTGGCGCTTTGCCGCAAACTAAAACATTGCGCTCAGTGATGAGATGGCGGAGTTTGCGTTGTGTCTCCTCGAAACTACCTTTTGACGTCAGCAAGGAGGATAATAACAAGGCTGAACGCTCATCTTTAATGCGGTCAAATCCGAAATCGCGTACTATCTGTTGATAGATAATACCCCACTCTTTCTGGTCCATATGCTATTCAGCAAGTGAAATCTCGACTTTATGCCCGTCGATCATCCACTCTTTGCTAAGCAGTGCGTTTGCAACTTGCCCTTCTTCAATGGACGTTGAAAGTGTCTCATCTTTAACGTACGATTCAAACGATTGGATAGCCTTTGAGACTTCACCAGAGCAACGGTAACCAACCCTAATACGAGCGGTGTATTCTAAATCCAGCTCTTTACGCATGACTTGTATTCTTCTGATAACCTCTCGTACGAGCAATTCTTGGTGAAGTTCAACTGTCACTTCGGTGTTTAAAAATACGTTCAGGCCGCGGTTCTCACTTTTTACCATGCTAGGCTTTGTTTTTTTCGAGATTGTTATGTCTTCCTTTGAAAGAATAATTGTTTTTTTTGCCACCTCTAATTTAATGCCCCCATCTAGCTTTTGTAGCACTTCATCCGATGCTAAGTTGCTGAGAACTTGTTTGATCTGGGGCGCTAACTCTTTATATTTCGGTCCGACTTTTGCATAATTCAGCCCAACATCATACTCAACGAGATCATTTTCGTCTTTTTCAAAATTTATAGACTTTATGTTGAGTTCATTCTTTACGATTGCTTTAAGCTCATTTTGTTTTAGTTCAGGTCCTATGCAAATTATTTCTTTGAGCGGTTGTCGTGTTTTGATGTTTGCAGACGATCGAGCTGTCCTTCCTGCTTCGACGATTTGCATAGCATAAGCCATCTCTTGTTCCACTTCATGAATCACTCGATTAACTATACTGTCGGGGTAAGAATCTAAGTGAACGCTATCTTTGGGTGCTTGAGCATAGCAAGAAAGGGATTTGTATAAATGCTCTGAAATAAATGGCGTAAAGGGAGCTATTAGTTTGCTTAACGTCCATAAAGTCTCGAAGAGCGAGACATACGCAGAAACTTTGGCCTCATCTTGTTCATTCTTCCAGAAACGTCTCCTAGATGTTCTAACAAACCAGTTGCTCAGCTCTTCAATAAATGCGTCTATTTCGATTGTAGCAGCGTGGTAGTCATACTTATCCATGTTCGTGACTACGTTCGATATTAAGCCGTTTAGACGTGAAAGCAGCCACCGGTCGATAAGATCTCTCTGTTCATCTCCAAGGTTCCATCCTGCATCGAACTTATCTATTTCAGCATATGTCGTGAAAAAGGAGAGCACATTCCAAAGCGTAGAGATCGTTTTACGCTGAGATTCGACGATTGCCTCTTGATAGAATTTTTTTGCAGTTCCTGGATTACCGACGCTGAAAAGGTACCAACGAAGGCTGTCGGCCCCTTCACTGTTCAGTATTTGCCATGGATCGACAGTGTTACCTTTACTTTTTGACATCTTTCGACCTTGTTCGTCTACGATGTGGCCGAGGCTTATCACGTTGTTATAGGCATTTGACCCGAATACAGCGCTAGCTATGGCGTGCAAGCTATAAAACCAACCGCGCGTTTGATCGACGCCTTCTGCTATGAAATCAACCGGCACTTTGCATTCGTCGCTATGCTCGAACGGATAGTGAAGCGACGCAAAGGGAGCGCAACCTGAGTCGTACCAGCAGTCTATTACGTCCGGAATGCGGTGCATTTCCTCTCCGCATTCGTCGCAACTAAAAACAACACGGTCAATATACGGTTTATGCACATCGCTAAGTAAGGTTCCAGAGTCCATTTCTTGCTGTAGCTCATCAATGCTTCCGATAAACGATAGGTGGCCGTTAGGGCATTTCCATATAGGCAAAGGCGTTCCCCAATAACGCTCTCGACTCAGCGCCCAGTCGCGCGCATTTTCAATAAAGTTGCCGAAGCGCCCGTGTTTCAGCACTTCTGGATGCCACTGAACCAGTTCGTTGTTTCGGGTCAGGACGTGGCGTAATGAACTCATCCTGATAAACCACGCCTTTCGAGCATAATACATAAGTGGGGTCTCGCAGCGCCAACAGAATGGATAACTATGTTCGTATATCTCGCTTTTAAATAGCAAGTCTCGGGCTGCAAGATTGTCCCTAATTACGGGGTTTGCCTCTATAAAAAAGAGCCCACCAACCAAATCGACGTGATCATCAAACCGTCCGTCGGGTTTAACAAGTTGGATGAGGGGGAGGCCTTCAGCCTTTGCTACGTTGAAATCATCCTCGCCGAACGCCGGAGCGATATGGACGATGCCAGTTCCTTCACTCGTGTTGACGAAATCTGCAAGCACAACACTAAACTCGCTATCGCTAAATAAGGATTGATATCGTAGTCCGTTGAGTTCTCGCCCAAGGTACTCCTCAGTCACTTCAAAACATTGCTTATCAGGCAATACTGTATTCAGTAGATCTTTCGCAAAAAAGAGAGACTGGTTTTTAACTTTTACTTTGACATACGTGATGTTTGGATTTACGGCAAGTGCTACATTCGAAATGAGGGTCCATGGCGTTGTTGTCCAGGCTAAAAAAAAGGTTTCACTTTGGTCTGAAAGAGGGAACTTAACAAAGATTGCCTCCTCGTTGATGATAGCGTAACCTTGAGCTACTTCGTGAGTGCTTAAGGCAGTTCCGCAGCGAGGACAATACGGAACGACATAATGACCTTCATAGATAAGATCTCGCTCCCAAAGGCGTTTAAGGGACCACCAAACCGATTCGATGTAGTTTGGGTCCATAGTAGTATACGGTGTGGCTAGATCGATAAAGAAGCCCACTCGCTTGGTCATCTCTGCCCACTCGTCGATATGGCTAAATACTGAGCTTCGGCAGGCGTTGTTGAATTTTTCAACTCCATAGGTCTCTATGCTTGCTTTATTGTGAAAATTAAGTTCCTTCTCCACAGAAATCTCAACTGGAAGTCCATGGCAATCCCAACCGCTTTTGCGGGGCACATAATAGCCTCGCATCGATTTATAACGGAGGAACAGATCTTTTACCACTCGAGCATAGACGTGGTGAACGCCAGGAGAGCCGTTCGCTGTTGGCGGCCCTTCAACAAATCTAAACAGTTCAGCTCCTTTGTTTGCGCTTAGACTCTTTGCTACAATGTCGTTATCATCCCACGCTTTGAGGATGCTTTTTTCCATAGCGACGAAGTTAGAATCTTGTTGAGAATGTGACATTGTTGCTGACGTAAGTTTAGTTTTTAGTTGCCTTAGTTTGCGGTTCGCTCCCATTTCTTAATATCACTATGACGGGCGAGGTGAATGTTTCTCAGATAGTAATCCATCTTAGGTCTACCAATAAGTCGAGTATTTTCGTCCATAGCAAGAAGTCTAAATGGCTTTAGATCAGCTTTTTTGTGTTTTAAGTTGGCAATTTCTTGAATCGGGGCGCATGTCGTCGTAACCAACGCTCATGGTGTTATTTGCATTTTGGTCTGAATTTCCTAGGCTAAGCGTGGGAATAACAAACGTTCTCACCTGAAAAACCCCGGTTTGAATCATCATTTTTTCAGCAAAACCGCTAATATCTGTCGCACTCCCGTGAACTACATCGATCTCGAGACAGTTAGTTGCGTCTAAATGGATGTGGACGGTAGATGTGATAATCTTAGCATTTTCGTGTTGGATATCAGTTAAAAGCGAAATTAGGCCTCGCTGTTCATGATTATATATCAGTGTTATTACGCCAATCTGTTCTCCTTCTGTTTGGCCTAACGACTCATAATCTAGTAGATAACCCCTAATTGCATCTCTAATTGCCTCTGATCGTGAAGAGTAGCCCCTCTCGTTAATGACGTTATCAAATGCAGAAAGGAGCCGTGAAGGTATTGAAACTCCTATTCTCATCAGTTGGTCTTCCATAAAATATCTCTGTTTATGCAATAAGCAGGAATTATTATGATTGTTAATCAGCGTAAAGGTGACATTGTTTATATAAATTATATCCTCGTGAGGCGTTCCGCTCAGCTTGAGCATTACAAGTGCTGTTTCCCTGTTACGTGCTTGCGTTTTCGTTTTCTTGTTTTATCTGCTTATTAAGCTTAAGACCTGCAGTTATAAACGCGCTGCAGCTACAGTTTGCACAGCACTCCTGTCCTCCTGAACTCCATGGCATCGCAGTCTTGTTTTAGTGGCGGAAGGTTAGAGCAGTGATTATCACAGTAGTAATCGCGCTAAGAGCATTACCGCTCTGATTTCTGTTTTAAACACTATAATAGTTTGAGATTACCTACGTCGTCTAAAAACTTATAAATGCAGCGACGCCTTACTATTTTTATTAATTAAGGTTCAGAATGTTTTAAGGGCCAATACGGAGTTTTTCGGTTGAGTGAGTCATCTAATCTAATTCAAGGTTCAGAGTTACTGCAAGCCCGAAAAACTATTATGCATATTATAAACTCGTTAAGTCCTTCTAGCCGACTGAAAGGCGTTCATATTGATGATATTGTAAGCTATAGTGAATCTCTCGGCATCTACCCCGAAAGTGTTATAGGCATACTTCAACAACTAGCAAAAGAAGGCTTGGTGGTAGAACCCTCAAAAAACCGTTTTTTAAATAGGTTTCCTCCGATCACTATACCTAAAAGCAAACAGGGTTTGGTATCTCAAAGGCCACAGCAACGTGAAACTGATTACCGGCCAAGGGTTGATAATCATTTAGATAAGATGACCCCCCTTCTTGAAAAGAGCCATATTATGGTTACGCCACAGCAGCTGCTTCAGATCGGACGTGAGTATCACGATATTATGGAATCTGGCAACCCCGATTTTTTTTATGAAAGCTACCCAAGTGATGCTGAAATCGGAAAACGTATCGGCATAGATAAGAGAAAGATTCAAGGTGCGCGGGTTTTACTTGGGCTTTTGACAGAGCGTGATGTAAAGATCAACTTCGATCGCGACAAGTTTTTGCAGTGGCTTTCAACTCCTAAGGCTTCGAGAAAGAACTCAAAGGATTTTGCAGAAGAACTTGGTGTGAGCTATTCAACTTTCAAGAGAAAACGAGCGCTCTGGGAGGCATATCTGTCTAAGAACCCAGCTGATGGCAAATAGTTTAAGTTTTGGGATCTATGAAGTTTTTAGCTGATCGAATGCTGGGTCGACTTTCTTCCTGGCTCAGAATTTTAGGGTACGATACACTGAGTGCGAATTCATTTGTCGGTTTTTCAAATGCGGCTGAGGACACCTATATGCTCAAGATTTCCGGTCTTGAGCGACGAACCTTACTGACTAGGGATGCTCAGCTCCATATGCGAGCAAAGCAGAAGTATGGCATACCGACCCTCCTCGTCGATGATGGCCATGTGCTCCATCAATTGAACCAGGTACGAGCGAGATTCGGTTTGGCGTTCCCTGAACGTCCCGAAGCTGTCCGATGCAATATTTGTAACGGCACGCTTCATTCGGCCTCAATTGTAGACGTCCTAAAATCGCAAGAAATTGCTAAGCTCCGTGCAAAGGATGTGGATATTAAGAAATTTATTCAAAAGTACGATGATTATTATAAATGCGATAGTTGTGAAAAGGTTTTTTGGAAGGGACAACACTGGCGCAACATTCTCGAGATAACCAGATGTCATCTCAATTGTCGCGATCCTGTGCCACGCTAAGTAAAATGAATAAGACGCATTTTCCGAGTTTTTTCTGATTGGCGTTGCTAGATTTAACGCTTTAGCTTACTCTGGTAAGAGCGTCACGACTTTCCTTCACCGCTTTATAATCGTTTAATTCAATTATCGCTTTGTGTATCTCACGAAGCTGATCCCACTCAATGGTTCCCTTACCGATAGGAAGGTGTTGGTCTCGCTGGCCATCGTTATCGCTTAAATGGTAGTACGCTACTTGAAAATCCGCCTGCAAAAACTCCTTTACGGCGTCGTTCGTATGTGCGTGCCCGACGTCGATAGTTGCTGAGGTCCCGCACGTTTCGACGAACAATTTATGTTGGGCCACATCAGTGCAGAAGTATTTCGAGTCACGTGGCATGTTCTCAATAGAAGGTTCTATTCCGACGTCTTTGGCGTATTGTGCCCAGTTTTCCAGACTTTTCAGCGCGAACTCAAGTGATTGCTTCGTGAGTCTTTGATTTATTCTCTTGATATAACCCGGGTGTGTGGTTACAGTTGAAGCATCTAAAGAAGCTGCAAGATCTATTGTTTCATTGAGTTGTTTCGCAGTCTCTTCACGGATTCCAATATTTACGCTAGCGGGATTGAGATCAACGGTAGGAGAATGAATGGTAAGTTCAAGATCATATTGAGACAAAATCTCAAACTGGGTGATATTCTTTAAAGCTAAGCGTGGAAGATACGGCCCCTCGCAAAGCACTTCGACAACGTCAAAACCGTCTGAGGACGCTCTTTGCATTATCTTGTCAAAAGAGATCCCAAACAACGCAAGCGCACTAAACCCAACCTTCATAAAATGATGTAGAATACTTTGATGAAAATTAAAAAAGCGTGCTCCTGTTTTTAGGCAATTAAACTAAAAAGAACATAAAACAGCCCTTCTGTTTTTAATTAGAGAGGCACGCAACCGTTTGATTTGCGCTTACCGTGCAGGATAATAGTCTTCTACTCGTACTATATCATCAACAAATGGTGTGGAAATGCTGTGCATCAGAGAATTCTCCGTCGCCACAATTTTGTGTAAAGCCCCGCGAGGGATGTCAATAGTATCATTTCTTCCGAAGGCCTGTTTTTTATGTTCAAATTGTACATAGCACGAGCCCTCAAGCATGTAAATTGACTCTTCCTTCTCTTTGTGATAATGATACGAAGTCGTGTAACCTTCTTTTATATATATCTCTTTAGTGAGGTAATTCTCTGTGCTGATGAGTACCTTTTCATACCCCCACGGTTTGTCAGTCCTGTTCGCGTATTCTTTTTTTATCTCTTCAAGATCTTTTGTTGTATCGATTGACATCCAAAACGTATTTTCCTTGTAGTATCCGAGTTGGTTAGTATCAGCAAGGACAGGAAACACCGTTTTCTCGATTTCCCCCGTTTCAAAATCGCTGAACGGGACATCGGAGTCGAGGAGATATATTCCTCCATTGATGTAATACTCCAAAAGCGGCTTCTCTTTAAAAGAACGTATATGATCCTCCCCCAGCTCAACAATCCCGTATGGGCTGCGCATTTTCGTAACAAACATCATAGCTTTGAAATCGCTGGCCTTGTACTTTTTTATCATCTTCTTAAGATTGATGTCTGAAACAACGTCACCGTTACGGATCAACACGGTTTCTTCATCGTCTATCAAATTAATTCCGAGTTTTATTGCATTAAGCGTGCCTAATGGTTTATCCTCTACAGAGTACTGAATTCTCATGCCACGATACCTTTCACCGTAGCGTTCCTCAATCTTCTCACTTAAGTAACCGGTTAAGAGTATGACGCTCTCAATGTCACTGTTGGCCATATCATAGAGCTGCCTGTCTAGAATTGTGTAATCGTCTGTGATGTCTATTAGTGGCTTCGGAATATCTTCGGTATATGGCTTAAGTCGTTTACCATACCCGCCGCAGAGGATCATGCCTATCATACGATATTCAATTAATCGTGCGCCAACTTTAGTTTTTCTATTCTGAATGCTTGTGTGTCCTACCTTAAATGACCAAGGCACAAAAAGAACTGTCAAAAAGAGCTTCCGCTTAGGCTAGTGGCCCGATAAGAAAAGAAGTAAGAAGGAAAAAGAGGGGTGGAGGGGCTTAACTAGCCACAACCGCCGCCGCACGAGCCGCATCCCGCTCCCTGAAGGCTCGGATGTTTAATAGTAAATCCCTTCCCGAATAACGGGTCGTCCACAAAATCGATTTCGGCGCCATCAAGTGCGTCTTCGACGTTCTTTTCAACGAACATTTTTACCCCGTTTGACTCTTGTATGTCTTCTCCTGTAACGGGGTTTTCGTCAAGAGACATTGTATACTGCGGTCCTCCGCAGCCCATTCCGCCGTATGAGATCCTCAAACCATACTCGGACTTGCCTTCTTTTACTAGTAGGTCTCTTAACTCTTTTGCTGCAATTTCTGTAACTGCGATCATTTCAAACTCCAATATTTTTTCTATCTTCACAACTATTTAAAGCTACGCAGCACGTGAAGCCTGATTAGCTCCGTGCTACTACAAAAAAAAGAAAAGCGGGCGAACCGCTTTACATTGGTGGCATGCCGCCCATGCCGCCCATGCCGCCCATGCCGCCCATGCCTCCTTCAGGCATTGGTGGTGCTGAAAGCTTGCTCGCTGCTATGACGTCGTCAATTCGCAGAATCATTATCGCGGATTCTGACGCCGAACCGACTGCTTGTGTCTTTATTCGAAGCGGCTCAACAACTCCCGCTTTGACCATATCTATCGCTTCGCCGGTGAAAACGTTCAATCCGGCAGTCTTCTTGCCTTGTTCGTGTTTTGATCTTAGCTCAACCAGCGTGTCTATCGTATCAAGACCGGCGTTTTCTGCAAGGGTCTTTGGAATAATTTCCAAAGCATCTGCAAACGCGTTAATGGCGAGTTGCTCGCGGCCACCAACTGTAGACGCGTAGTCTCTAAGTTTAAGTGCAAGTTCGACTTCCGTCGCACCACCGCCCGCTACAAGCTTTTCGTCTTCGATCGTGACGCCGACTACTCGCAACGCATCTATGACTGCTCTTTCTATGTCATCAACGACGTGTTCGGTACCGCCGTGAAGCATGATTGACACCGCTTTGGGGTTTTCGCACTTCTCTACAAATATCATTTCATCGCCGCCGACTTTGCGCTCTTCAACAAGTCCTGCGCGGCCGAGGTCGCCTTTTTCAAGTTCGTCCACGCTTGAGGCAACTTTTGCATCCGTAGCTCTAGCGAGTTTCTCCATATCGCTCTTCTTAACGCGCCTTGCTGCGAGAATTCCGGCTTTTGCTAGGTAATGCTGAGCTAAGTCGTCAATCCCCTTTTGACAGAATACTACATTGGCACCCTTGCTCTTGATCTTGTCGACCATGCCCTTAATCATCTCTTCCTCTTGACTAAGGAAGGCCTGCAGCTGGTCAGGTGACGTAATAGATATCTCGGCGTCAACCTCTGTGTCCTTAAGCTCGATCGCGCCATTTATTAAAGCGATCTTTGCTTTTGCCACACGTTTTGGCATTCCAGTTGAGACACGTTCCTTATCTATGATCATGCCCTCAACGAGTTCGGAGGCGTCGATGCTTCCGCCGACTTTCTTTTCAATCTTGATATTGTCGATGTCGAATGTGTTCTTTCCGTTTTCAATTTCGATGACAGATTTGACCGCTTTTACGCACAAGCTTGCAAGTTTTTCCTTTGATGCTTCAGCGCCCTTGCCGGTCATCGCTGTAATTGCGACTTTTGTCAGAAGCTCATCATCTTCCGGTGCGACAGAAATTGCAACTTCGTCAAGAATCTCACGCGCTTTCACTGCTGCAAGTCTGAATCCAGATGCTATGACGGTTGGGTGCACATCTTGTTCCAAAAGGTTTTCGGCTTTTCGGAGCAGTTCGCCAGTTAATATTACGGCCGTTGTAGTCCCATCTCCAACCTCATCGTCTTGGGTACGAGCTACTTCGACTATCATTTTTGCCGCAGGGTGTTCGATATCCATCTCCTTAAGAATCGTAACACCATCGTTTGTAATGACTACATCGCCTAGCGTATCAACTAACATCTTATCCATGCCTTTTGGGCCTAGAGTTGTTCTTACTGCCGAGGCAACCGCCTTAGCTGCGGTAATATTCATGCCTTGGGCTTCTTTTCCTCGAGTCCTCTGACTGCCTTCCTTTAGAATAAGTATGGGTTGTCCACCCAGTTGTCCTATTTGTCCACCCAGTTGTCCTGCCATTTTTTCCTCCGTATACTATGATTAGTTCCAACTTGCACTGGTTCTGACTTAACTATGCATAAAGTTCTATAAAAGCATTATGTCAAAAAAAGGACTAACCTGAAGCGCGACTACTCTTCAGATCTTTCTTGCACGAGGTGCACTAATTCGGTCGAATTATCTAAGTCTTGTAGCTCTTGCATGCGCACGATAACGGTGTCACAAATCCGGGGACACTTGGGCTCCTCGTCGGTTATGTACAATGAATGAGCTGAAACGACCCGTGAAATACTACTCATCAATTCAGCCCTTTTAGCCATTAAGCTCGAATTTTTGCTGATTCCGGTGAGGAGGGTGTCCTCTTTAGTCTGTGACAACATATCAAATGGGGCTTGAAACATAGGTAACACTGTAAATCCTAAGTCAACAAGCAGTGATATTACCTTTCTTTCGATGGGGGGCAATATTTCAGGTTTTACCGTTTCCGTGTCAAATACATGTCGAGTAAGAAGGCTTAAGGGCACAGCACACGGCGTGTCAAGTGCTGCTTCAAGTCTAACAGCTATTTCAACCTTAGCATCCATTCCTTCTTCGTATTTACGAATACTTCTTCTCGAGACCCCTAGTTCTGAGGCTATTGCTCCTAAGGATAGATTCATACGAGTGCGAGCAGCGTAAAGCGCTTGGCCATCCAGTTTAACATAAAGCCCACCAGGAGCAGCATAGATGAGTGGCGGTAGCTCCTCTACAAAAAAATCTGAAAGCGTGTCGACGTTCACTGCGGGAATTCCATACCGCACATAAACGGCGCCCGCTTGAAGTTCGTGATTTCGAGCTTTTTCGCCAATAAGTAATGGTGATGCATAGAAGTACTCAGCCAGCTTCTTAAGTTCCAAAGCAGTGTCTTCGTTTAGGCCATCAATATTTGAAAGCATTTTTAGGAAAAGCAGAATTGTGCCCCGTCTGGCGGTAATATCGAAACATCTGGAACGGACATCACATCTCTTCGATGTAACGAATCCGGCCGAATGAAGCACTTCTGTGGTATGATCCACCAAGAGGTCTTGGCGCATTATTGTCGCTCTCCTAATTAAGCATTTGAGCTTTCAGACTAGCCCTACGTGGATTTATATGTTCAAAAGCTATTTATATACTTCTATAAATAAAAAAATGAGGCTACCCCACTAATATGCTCATTGGCATTGATGATACCGATTCACCACGTGGCATGTGCACGACCTATTTGGGCACTATTTTAAAAAAAACGCTTGAGCAAGAATTGGACGAAAGCGTTGAACTTCGCTTAATACGACTCAATCCGACAATTGAATTCAAGACACGTGGTAACGCTTCGATATGTATCTCAATTGAACATTCGTATGACGTCCTCGATATCGTACGCAATCATATTGAGCAAATGGCGCATCTCGACGAAGAGGCGACGCATCCTGGAGCGGTAATTCTTGACGATAAAACCGTTCCATCAGATATTCAGTCCTTCGCGAACGACGCAATGCATGCTGAGCTACTTATAAGTGAGGCAACCGCACTTATTGAAAAGCACGGTTTAGATTTTTTATCATTTAAGAAGGGACGAGGTTTAATCGGGGCACTTGCGGCAATAGGTGCCACTCTTGGGCAAGAATCTACGTTTGAGCTTATTGCATATCGTTTTAAGGACAACTTTGGTGAAAAACGATACATAAATGAAGGCTCAGTAAGTTGCGCGGATTTAACCACGTACCCTTACACGTGGGACACCGTTGATCGAAAGAATAAACAGGTTATCTTCGCCCCTCGCTCTCCCGATCCGATATTGTACGGGATCAGGGGAGAAGACCCACACCAAATACTAAGTGCGCACAGGAAAATCATTTCAGAACCATTTGAGCATCTAACGCTTTATCAAACCAATCAAGGAACAGATGCGCACGTCCGTAACGCTCAAATTCGAGATTTAAAAGAAGGCCGCTCCTACGTTGTGCCCGCAACAGTCACAAGCGAACCACATACAACTGTTGGCGGCCATACATTCTTCGAAGTGAAAGACGATAGTGGCACTTTAATATGCGCAGCGTTCGAACCGACGAAACAATTCAGGGCTACGGTTCGCAAATTACGCTTTGATGATGTGGTCATCGTTCAAGGAAGCTACATTGATAACTCCCTTCACTTGGAGAAACTGCAAATTGTAATCCTGAGCAATCAATATACAGAAGCAAATCCCATCTGTTGTAACAAAAGCATGAAGTCGCTGGGGCATAAGCAGGGATATAGATGCGTCAAGTGTAAAAAAATTAAGAGAGTGCCACACACAAACAAAACGCCGGACAGGAGAGATGTTATGCTAGGGGCATATGAAGTCACACCTTCAGCGAGGCGGCATCTCGCAGAACCGCTCATCAGGAGGCGTAATCAAGGTTATGCTGTATTCCCAAGCAGATAGCAAGATTGAAAGTTTTCAATCTAGTTCTACGTCCTGCGAAGCCCCCACAGATGCACTGAATGAGCTTGGAGCTTGAAAAAGATGCGTAAAAACGTCGGCAAAGGGGTTGTTGGCAGGTTGAACGAATATAATGGACGTATCATTCACTTGACGCATACTGATTTAGATGCAGTTTGCTGTGATGCTATTTTCCAAAGGAGATATGGAAATGTGCTCACGATCTTTTCTTCTGTTCAAGATTACATCTCATATTTGGACCTCTTAGATGGCGTTCAAAGATCAGAGAACACTACGCTGTGTCTGTCTGACCTTGGCGGCAGGGAGAGTGCTGTTGAGCCAATAACCAGACTCAAACGCAAGGGATGGAGTATCGAATGGCGCGATCATCACATATGGGAAAAGCCCGTTTTGGAGGATGTTAGGCGTGCTGTCGATTATTTGTGTGTAAATCGTGAGGTTTGTGCATGTGAAATCGTATACCAAGACCTGTTAAAAAGCGACCTGACAGCGAAAGAGATTGCCGCGATAGGGAGGGACAGAGACTTCTGGATTAACAAAGATCACCGCTCTGAAGTGCTGTCGACTGCGATCAGCGATAATGCGTCACGAGATACAATAGCGTCTAAGCTGGCACAAGGGATTTTCACAGATAGCGAGATTGAGGACTTATATGCCCTGCAAACAGCTCGGAAAAAAAAATCTGTAGATAATGCGTTGCAAAAGTCCGCTCTTTTTGATCATACCGCAGTCACGATAAGTGATGGTTACACTAGTGAAGTCGCGGCACTGTTGAGGGAACGATATAATTCAAGAATAGAGCTAGTGTTACGAGCCAATGGGATTTTTTCCATAAGATCCAGCGCTCCGGTAAGTAATCAGATTGCAATGCTGTTTGACGGAGGCGGTCACCCACATGCCGCCGGAGGCAATCTCCATTTTACGTTCGCTGAGCGCTTAGGTTTTCTATTGTTCACATATCGAGTCAAAAAGATACGCGGGCTTATCGAGGCAGCTTCGCGGTTCGATCAGTCTTGAAGGGGCGTCCTACTTTTACGCTGGTCGGCAACTAACTCAAAAACTCCTCTCGGATCATAAATTGCTTTAAACGCCATTATATGCCCGCTGTGTGTCTTAATAATGAGATTTCCTGTCTTTAACAACTTACCTAACGTGCTCTGTTGTATCGTTTGAGCCGCGATTCGAATTAGCGGAACTGTTGCAGTACTCTTGAAGAACAGGCCTTTTTCAATGTATACGTCCTGGTCTGTAATCGCATATCGTTCTGAATAAACAGCTATGCCTGTTTTTACAGCAACAAAGAGAAAGAGCAGGAGTGAAAACCCCCTAAGGAGCGTCGCGATCAAGCTGACGTCAGTTATACTATTCACAAAAAAAGACCCAAAGAGAAGGGCCACCAAGAGAAGGACAATCCACTTGTACGCTAGCGAGCAGCCCAATATACTCGGTCGACTCAAATATAAAAGACGCTCATCCTCGATTTTCATTCCACCTTTTCTTGCTGGATAGGAAGAAATCGGGACGACTGGTTTTTTATTTAGCTGAGGTTCATAAGATGAGCGATTGTTAGTGACTTGGGATGCACGAAGCACATCGTTACCACTATATTCCATGTAACTAACCATATACTCACGCATCTCCTCTGAGAGTGTCAAGGCCCCCTTAGCAATTTCAGGACCGATTTTTATCTTCTGGAAAGCTACAACGCCTGCTTCCCACCAGTAGTCTAACGAATCTAGCTTCGTTTCAATATGGGCACGCAATGGTTGGCGGAAAGTGTTACGTCCGTGTCTTTTGTATTCATCTCGAAGGCACGACTGGTACAACTCTTTGATTTGATGCGCGTTTAGAACGACTTCTTCAAAGTCCCCTGATTGATAGAAACGTTGCACCTTATCACTAAGTCGATCTAAAGCGCGTACAGCGACAGCAAACTCAATTGTGGGCGATTTCTCGGTAGTCCCGTTTATTTCGTGTGGATAATCCCAATAATCTCTGATGTTGCTGCTCATGTATTCACTTAATCCCTAGTTGTACCTGCATCTGCGGTATAACCCTCACCTGATTTAAATACGCAGCAGCGGTATCCATAAGTCGTAAGAGCTGACTGTTATCTGGTTTTTGAGTTTGGAAAATTGGTGTCACGGGCTGGAGCACCAGTAGTAGATCGTCGTCAATGGTTGCAAGGCTTTGGGCCACGAGCTCAACCATTTCGCTCGACGTGTCCTTAAGTACTATGATTTTAGCAAAAACGTAAGCTGGAGAGTTATGGAAACATTTGACGGTGCGCAGCTCCTCATTAAGCAATATGTCATACGTGGGAGTGGCTTTGTGCTCTGGCAGCTTGATGTCACATGCGGCAATATGCACAACGTACTTGAGCTGTTGGGCTTCGTGAGAAAACATCGCGTTAGTTTCAAGGTAGAGCGGCACAGAAAATGCTTGCGCAAGTTCTAAGATGAATTGGGTATGCAACAATGGTTCGCCGCCTGTTAGGCTTAGATGTTGCGTTGAAGGGGTCCATAGGCTTTTCACAAGTTCGGCGAGGTCCTTTGTCGAAACTGGGTTCCGAAGCCCCCGCGTAGAATCACATTTAACTTCACGAGCCCTCTTAAAGGGCTTCGCGCTCGTGGAATCGCAATAGACGCAACTTAACGGACATCCTTGAAATCTAACAAAAACTTGGCGGGAACCGGCGTAGGGCCCTTCTCCTTGTATGGAGTTAAATACCTCGTTAACGTTTGCATTGGCAGCCATTTTTCGGTCTTTTATCTCCGGCTTCGTAGCCTTGTTAACAAGGGATCGTCCTTACAAATCGCTTGGAATGCACGCTTTCTGCGAAGACACGATTCACAAATGCCACACGGGGTGCCTTCTGCGGTATAGCATGACCAAGACCATTCAAGTGGGGCCCCTATTCGCAATCCGAGTGCGGCAATGTCAGCTTTATTATATCCTATAAGGGGTGCAACAACCTCGACTTTATTTAAAGTTGCATATTTTAATGCTTCGTTGAAGGAAGCTACAAAATCAGTTGAGTTATCCGGGAATGTTTTGGCCTCTTCTTTGTTAAATCCGACAAAAACAGAATCATAGCCATAATTCTCGCAAAAAGCAGCTGCTACAGAAAGAAAAACGGCGTTACGCGCAGGGACCCAAACCGCTCTTGCTGTTTCTCGCGTTATCGCAAGGTCATCTAACGCTAAATTGGTCACTTGCGGTAGTGGAGTGGTCTGATCAGTTAGAGCGCCGACAAAACTCGCGTACCACGGTAGACTGATGACTAGATGATTGACCTCGTACATCGTGCATATTTTTTCAGCGTATTCAGTTTCTATACGGAATGCTTTTTGCGCATAATCAAACGTCAAACACATTATTTGATCAAAAGTGTCATAGGCTATTTTAAACGATACAACGGAATCCAATCCTGCTGACAACAAAACAACGGCTCGTGACATCTTAAAGCCTCATAAGCGTAGGTCATTATTGAGCAAAGCATTATTAAAATTGCTTGCTTATCTGTGTATATGCACAGAACTACAGAGATTTTCGTGTTAGGTTATGTGCAGGCAGTTGGTTACCGTCTATTTACCAAAAGATACGCTGATCATTTCCACATTACCGGTTTTGTACAGAACCAAACCGATGGTTCAGTGAAAATTGTAGCGTCTGGTGATGAGGCCAATCTTGCATCTTTCATCGAAAAGTTGAGAGAGGGGCCGCGAATGGCAATCGTTAAAAATTTAAAAGTGACGTGGCTAGACTGGGGCAATACCTATACAGAATTCGTAATAATCTGAGCATTAATGCAGGTATTGCAACACTCTAAGGAAGGCCACTTTTTTTAGGCATTAAGTTTTTTCTCACAGATTCCCCTTTCCACCAGTCTAAGGATTTCGCAAGAAGCATCGCCTAATCACTAACGAATGCCACAAACTGAGAATGGATTTGATACGAACGAAAAAGGTCTAACAGATAAGAGAAGAGCGCAAAAGGAAATTTCTCCTGTCCTTAAACAAATGTTGAAAGGCAATGAAATAAATCGTCGTGGCGCTAGCGTGGCACATCCCTTCCATACTATCAATGCACTTAAATAGATTCATCGGGAATATTGACGCATTAAACTGCTCGAGGTATGTTATAACCATGAACGTAGAAGATGCTCGAAAAATTATTTCTGACGCAATTGACAGCGAAGTCGAGGCGTACTCTTACTATACCAGCGTCTCTGAAAGGGCGACCGATCCAGCGCTAAAGAAACTCTTTGGAGAACTTGCAGGTGAAGAGCAGAAACACCGGGCGTTCCTTCAGAATTTCCTCACGAAGGACACTGCTGATCTCAAATTCACAGGAACGCACGACTACAAGGTCGCTGACGCGTTGCCAACTCCTAAGCTGACTAATGACTTGAAACCAATTGATGGTCTTGTCTTAGCGATCAAGAAAGAACTTGAGGCAATGCAGACGTATACCCAGCTTGCCACGCTTTCCACTGATTCAGAACAAGAGCTCCTGTTCTCCCAGCTCGCAAATATGGAGAGAACCCACAAGGCCCGACTCGAGGATCTTTACGTGGAGATGTCCTTCCCCGAAGTCTGGTAGATTACACATTTTTAATACCGGTCATAGGGCCGGTTTTCTTTTCTTATTCTTTTTCCATTCTTTTCCCTTCTAGACCGCTTTTTACTTCTGCTTAACTCCACTCACAGCAGGCTCCTCTAAACTGTTACATTTTGTCGAGGCTCTGCTAAGCGCTTGATAAGATTGAGCAAAAAAATGAAATGCGCTTGACGCCACGTAATGACGGCATGCGCAATGCGACTGCAAATGTTATTTGCTAAGCTACTCAACGTCACAAAGCTGAACAACTACAGTATGAGCTAGCCTATCCCCCAAACGCTGTTTTTTATCTGAGGTCCAAATCAATATGGCGCCGACAAGATAGTCGAAAATTCCATCGATAATACGAAGAATTGTCCTTATCGCAGCGTCGCCGTAGCTGATCTTAGCGCCATTTTCCTTGACAACTTTGATCTTAACAAACCATTTGCCAAGCGTTTGCCCATAGCGGCCCTCGAGCAGCGTATAGTAGAGGAACCATACAATGAGTGCGAGGAACACTGCTACAGCAATTCCTGCGCTTAAAGCTCCACTAATTTGTGTCACTGTAGAGTTAAATTGCGCGATAGTTGCATTAATGTCACCGCTTGTCGCGGGCTGAATCGGTGCAATCGTAGAAAAAGCCGATCCTATTGCTAAAGCTATGAAAATCCAAGCGATAAAACCGATTACTAAGCTATCGATAAGAGTCGCCGCAAAACGAATTCCTACACCTTGATATCGGAGCCGAGATCCCTGTGCAGGCGTCTCATAAGCTGCTGCTCCAGTAGACGCTCCGCTATAGGTTGGCCCCTCAGTTTGATCCATGCGTTGTCACCTCCTTTTTTTGCATTAAAGATACGAGTGTAGTTAACTTAGATATGGTTTTCCCGTATATTTCGTTGTTCTTTTGGCTTTTCCTTATCGCATAGTCTAATTACATCTTAAGTTTTTTTTATGACTAGAAATATCTCAATCGGTTGACTACTAAAGCATTCGTGTTGCGGCGACAACAACAGCGAGAACGTAAAGGAAGTGAAAAGAAAAAAGAGGGGCTATAAAGAAGTGACCTCTATATCACGTTTAACCCTGTATAAGACTCTGAACTATGCGATCTAGCCGCGAGGCAATTAAAGCCAGGCTCTAAAAGCTAATGTGCTTAAAGAAAGGAGTGCCGTACTATCAAAGTAGCGCTAATAATCTTGCACGGCTATAGCTGCTTCCTTTATCACTTCCTCGATTCTTCAACATTAGCACGGGGCGTATTTCCCAAAATGAGTGAACCCGCCAACCGCTAGTAGGCAACGAAATTGCACATAGCAAGCTATACCGATAATATGGTCAACATTGGCAAGGCCGGTGATAGACGCTTTAGGCGTTGTATTCTCAAACGTAAACACACGCTGAACATGCGTTAATATGCATTTAGTAGCGCGTGTGTTAAACGTTAATCGTCAGCAGCTATCTCAACAATCCTTCTATTCTTCACGCCATCTGCAATTTCCATGGAGACGCCACGTTAGCTCGCGGAAGTCTTCAGGGAAGTCACAGGTTTCTTCTTTTTTACACTTTTCACAATGTTTCATTTTGTTCGATCCATCGCTTTTTTCGTTGCGTTCCTTTATTATCTTTTTGCTTATTTTCGGTGTTCACTAACCCTAAAAATTATCCATATATATAAAAAGAAGTCCGCGAGTCGGGATTTGAACCCGAATCGATGCCCACAACCAGCTTAGCAACATCTGTGCGGTTAACGGGCCAATTTGACCAGCAAGGAAGCCTTATACAGGCGTAGACTTGTGGATTAGTAGAAGCTAAAAAAATACAAAATCTAAGGCAGTAGGTCAGTAACTGGTTTTTAATCTTTAGTTAGGGGCCTCCTCTGGACGTTCAAAGAAGATCGAGCACTTACAATTAACTATTTGATCGGCGCTTGCTAAATCGTCTCCGGGCTCCATCATTTCCTCCCCGCCAACTATAAAAGGCTCCGACTGAGGTACTGATTGACCGTCTGCGTCCATATGATCTTGACGGCTGTTCAAAAATGTACACGCCCAAGCCTTATTTAAATCTGGAGCCATTGCTTTCGCATCCGCAAGCATTGCCGCGTTCATAGCAGAGTTAACTTCCGTCCTTGCGATCGTCTCACTCCGGGCTTTCCAAAGTTCATCGAGGTTACCCTCGTTCTGCTGCCCGATCTCATAGTGAGTTACTCCATCATTGACGCCTTTAGCGACGATTTCTTGGATCTGTTCGTATGTCGCATGAGTGACCCCGAGGACCTTGTTCGTTCTCGATGTGATCTCATCCTCAACGAATTGATCCCAAGACAGTTGAACGTCCTCTCTCACCGGGTCTTTAGTGATCTCGGTAATTGTGGAATAATCTCCAAAAAAGTCCTTGCCGGTGAGGACGTCATGCATGACCGCAATTGACGCTTTTCCCGTTTCTTTCCATACAATTCTAAGTGCATTCGCCCAATAGACGCGAGATTGAACTTCAAAATAAGATTTGATGTGTTCTAACGCCGCTTCGGCAGAATCGGTTGCCCGGATGATTTGAGTCACATGATTACGATCGAATTTATGCGCTTTTGCTACTTGCTTAAACGCTATTCGGGCCCACAGAGTCCTATGTGATTCCATGGCAATAGCAAACCTGTATCGCCTATCGTCTCTTTTAGTTATCATGCTTTTTTACCCCCTCACATTTCTTGAGCAACCGCGCATTCTGTGTCTTTCCAACGTCATATAGGCATCTTAGTGAAACAAAAACTAAATTGACTAAACGACCTTAGATCTAATTATGCCAGCAGGAATCTCAATTCCCCTGGAAACAGCAGCTGAGTTATGCAAAGTCTATAGAGATAAACATGGTGCTAGACTGTTTAGTCAATGCTGGGGATGCGTTAAGTACTCTAAAAGAGCCCCAGAAAAGATGTGTTTCTATAAGCCCCCTAACAACGATGCATGTAAAAAGGTGAATGAGCTATTTGAAGCTTCAACATAAATAAAAAAATTGAAGTGCCAGATTGATTGCACCTTTGTGCGCCTCAGCGATTCGTTTAACGACCGCTAACCGGTTCCTTTTGCCAAGCCTTCAATGAAACGCAGTAACGTTGTTTAAGCCGGAGCCATCAGTTAAGATGCTATCGTGTCGCCGAACTCCTCGCACTTTGAGAGCTCTCCTTCAGCTATTGGACCCTCATTTCTTCAACCTTTATTGAAAGTCCGGGAACTGTCATCTTCATTGCAGGGGCCTTTTCGTGCATCCTTTGCTCCATTTTCTTCGTCGATTTTTCAAAGTCTGTCTTAAAATAGGTATCAAATACGGCGAATTGTGTGCCGTTTAATGGGACTGAGCTCAACTTATCGATGAACTTCTTAATGCCTCTCGTTGGCCCTCCGAAATGAGTGGGACCGCCGAACACAATTGCGTCATAGCTAGTGATCGCTTTGCGATCGATTTTTTTGACCTCATGTAGGGCTATTTCAATTCCGTCAACGCGTTGCATGCCTTTTACGATCGTTTGGGCCACGGCTTTGTGTTACCATATTTTGATTCGTAAACAACCTAGATCTTTGTCAAGCTGGTACCTCCTCGAAAAAAGAAGAGCGTTTTATAGCCTTATAAGCGTTCTTCGCTTGTTCAGTGATTAAATAGTGAGACGGGCCGTTAATGATCGCTTCTTTTGGCAGGCGGGATACGTAGTTGCGCGCGTTTAGCATATCACTGGACGGGTATCATGCTATTTTTGTATAGTCACTAGTTAGGGTTAACGCTTTTCAAGGTTGCAATTTATTTTTGTTGTCGTCACCTCAATTAGTTTCTCGGCGCGCTTCGATTAGTTACTAACACGGGGGCAACATTGTCTTTATTATTATGACTTACTGCGTAAGATGCGTACTTTATGTCAAGTGTAAACGAAGGGCTGAAGAAGATTATGTCCCCTTTTATTGCGACTTACGCCGTTCTCGCTGTGAACAACACATGATTTATTCTGCATAAGCTAAGGTTTCGAGAATAATGGGAGGAGAGTACCGCGCTCGGTTCGTTCAACAGTTTAACGGCCTGCGAAGGCAAGTCAGGCATGGCGATGTTACGTTATGCGCAGTGATAGAAAAGCGATTAAACGGGCGGGTAGTCGATAAGACGCGGTTAGGTTCGATCGACTTAGATATGCTTGAAAGCGTAAACGATCGTGATGAGTTTTGGAAAGTAACAGATTTATACCTCTCGCAATTCGAAATACCGACCGAGGCTGCTGAT
>DASVJT010000044.1:0-7073 GCA_036385775.1 archaeon | reverse complement strand
GTGTATGCTTTTCGGTCTGCTCTCGTTTGAAGTTACACCAGGTGCTATCCGTAATTAAGCCGTGTGCCTGGCGGTAATAGGTATCTGCGGGCCCTTAGTCGAGAACCTGGGACGACTGTCAGGCACATCTTCTATTTGATTTCACAATACTACTTCCGCACCGCGCTTCCTTAATCGTCTTCAGGTTACGCTTTATTGCACTTTGTCATGCGTGACGATTGTACCCAGGTCGATGAACTCCCAAGACAGCTTGCAGACTACAAGAACGACTATGCTGACATGGCCGCCGAAAAACTTTTACGGAAGTGCTCGACCAGTTGGGACGCTACCACTACCTGCTAGACCGCGTTCACGATGTCTGGTTCCCTGATAGCGCCAGGCAACAGGTGCGACAAATCATCAAAAAGATACATGTACAGTTGAACCAACGGCGCGAGTACGGCTGGACGTATGAGGGATGGTGAAGCGGGTGCCAGGGCTTCACTGATACAATCAACAGAAAAAACCGATCATGCTAAAAATCGAGCCTGTCCAGGTTAAAAGTACGAGGAGGAGGTAAAAATGATTGAGAGAGGATTAATCATAACGGGCAGCGATGCAGAATTGTTGAGCGATGCACTTTTAGATGTAAAAACGAAAGCCTATGAAGAATCCGAGGCTCAATTCCATGATACTCAGGCGCTAAATGCGCTCGTTTCGGGTTTCAGGAGTGCCGATAGTGATGAACCCGAAAAAGAGAGACGTCACGCGTATTTCAGGCCCTTACGTAAGCGCCTGGTGCTAGGCACGATTATCGATAGGCAAGGCGGCGCGGACGGTCGAAAGGCTTGATCGCGATAGGACTGTCAGCATGACGATTTGGCGACAAGTTGCTTATTGGCCGTGCACTTGCGTACACAGCGGCGGACAACCCCCAAGGTCAGATGGATTTAGTCAAAGCACGAAATTGCTAAGGAAACCTTATCGTCCATTATAGTGACTGATTTGGTTATGCTAATCGAAAAGAAAGCTATCAAATTTTCCACAGTACTGTACCCAAGGGCAGGAGGCCAAATTATAATCACTTGTTACGATCAATATATTTTGTCTATATACTTCTTCACAAAGGAATTGGAGCAACGAACACCACATAAACACGTTCATGACGCAGAACGTAAACTTGGGACCGCTTATGAGGATATAAGTCTATATCCAGATTACATTGACTTACTACGCAACGCAGATCAAGTCTATGTGAAGTTTGATGATAGCGCTACGAGGCTTGTTTTTGAGATTGGAGTACCCTCGGTGCCTGTAGGTGAGTGGGTGGATTAAACAACGAAATCCTTAAGCGCGTCTAATAGTGCCTTTCGTTCGACTGAGTCAGTCGGATATATGTAGAAATCGACACCTCGGCCTCTGCCGCGTCCCTTTCGCTCTACCTCGACGAAACCATATAACTCCAACTCAGCAACAAGCACTGAAAGCGTCTTATGCGAAACCAGCTCAAGACCGCTAAGGCGCATAATGTTGTTGAATTCCCGATAAACTTCAGTTGGCGATTGCTTTTCTTCTTTGCTGTAAACGCTTTCTAACAATACGTTCTGATGTGGGGAGAGCCGTATGATCTCCCTGCGCAGCAAAGATACTTCTGCAAGTCGCTCAGAACGTCGAACATCTTCCTCAGTAACAGTGGTCCGGCCATCTTCTTCACACTTGTCAGCTGCAGTTGATAGTAAATCGAGAGCGTAACGGGCGTCTCCGTTTCTCTGAGCGGCGAGGGCAGCGCATAACGGGATGACCTCATCGCTCAATGCGCTTTTCAGAAAACCTGCACGCCTGCAATAAATAAGATGTGTGGAAAAAAAGCGTCTATCAAAATCAGAGCACACTAAAAAAACGACGTTCTACAAGAAGGCACACTCTCGACGCGGGCCCTGAGCCGTCAGTTCGTCACCTTGATCGCGATGAGTTTTTTGACAGATTCAACATCGCGGCGCGTTTTGACCTCGACCCTAAGGCCCCCCCTCGGCATATTTTTTTTCGTTCTTGACTTCTTCGATCACTGCGGCAGGTCGCTTTTCAAGATTTCCGCGACGGCCGGTCGCCGAAGACAAGAGCGATCCGAAAATAGCCATGGTAGGGCGTGAAGAAAAAAAGGTTCCGCTTTTTACGGAGCGTCTTCAGGGTCCAAACTGACTTCGGACGGTAATATTTCCACTCCTCTGTGGACTCGCCGTGTACGGTTGCGACATACTCTTCGATCTCCGCCCATAACGGTATGTCTTTCCCAGGGCCCTGACAAGGGCTTGATCGTCAGGCTTGGCCCGCTTGTCGATGAAAACGTTCGCGGACATGGAGCTATGTTTCCCCCGCCTCCAGCATTAATGTGAGACGCTTCACGAAAAATTTACGGTGTAATTTTGGTGTAGTTTTGGTGCAGTCCGTAATGTGCCCTATCATACAGCGAAGTCACGGCATTAAACAATTCTTCTTAGAAACAAGCATACCTTTTTATCACGAGCAACAAAACTGACTGCGAGATGGCCAACTTCTGCCCAACGCGACGGCGTTCAACTACATATTCTTGACCGCGCTTGGCGTCTCGATCGTAGGCGTCTTGGTGACGCTCTTGATCAAAGGAAAGGGAACGGAGATTGAGCGACAAAGGCCTATTGAAGAAGCAGAGGTCTAATGTGGTGAGCTCTATGGAATATAAACAAATATTGATTGGAACGGATGGCGGAGATCTGATGGCGCCCGTCTATGATCATGCGGCCTATTTCGCGCAACTCACCGATGCGACCGTCCACGTCGCTTACGTGCTTGACATCGCCGGATCTTCGGTATACCCGATCGACGCCTCTTGGGAAAACAAGTACGACGTGCTTCTCGACGAGGGGGGGAAAATCGTCGCGAACGCAAAAAACGACCTGGCTTTGCGCGGCGTGAATGAAGATCGTATCGTCACCGTCGTGCTTGACGGGCACCCTGCGGAAGAACTCGACATGTACGCTGATAGTCAAGATATCGATCTCATCGTTATCGGAACGCACGGGCGAAAAGGTTTAAATCGGTTGCTTATCGGAAGCGTCGCAGATAAGGTGATAAAAGGGGCTAAGGTTCCGGTGTTGGTTGTCAGAAGCCGGTAGAGCGTCTTTGAGGGTCGGATTCGGAACGTAAAAGAGCCAGCTTAGCTTTTATAAACTAATAGGGGGAGGAAGCGAATGGTTGAACCGCGGGACACTAATAAACAATATAATATTGAAATTGTAAATGTGGTAGCATCCACTGGCATCGGACAAGAAATTAACCTCAAACAAGCAACGCTTGCTTTAGAGGGCGCAGATTACGATCCAAAACGGTTTCCGGGCCTTGTCTACCGTACCAAGGACCCAAAGACCGCCGCACTCATTTTTCGATCGGGAAAGATCGTCTGCACGGGTGCAAAGAGCATCGATGACGTGTACAGGGGTCTGGAAAACGTCTTCCAAAGCCTAAGGAATATCGGCATCGACGTCAAAGGAACGCCTGAGATTAAGGTGCAAAACATCGTCGCGTCAGCAAATCTTCACGCAGCTTTGAATTTGAACTCAATTGCCATCGGTCTCGGGCTTGAGAACATTGAGTACGAGCCTGAGCAGTTTCCCGGTCTTGTCTATCGGTTGTCGGAACCTAAAGTGGTCGTTCTTTTGTTCGGTTCAGGCAAATTGGTTATCACAGGCGGTCGAGTGCCCGAAGACGCGGCTAATGCGGTCGATCGAATCGTGGAGCAGCTTAAAAGCCTGAGCCTTATGTAGATTACTAGGTTTAGCCGCTTTTTGATGTTATAAGAAGTTTTGGAGAGACGTAGAAATTGCAAGGTGAGACGTCTGACGGAGTCAGTGTTCAGATTTGCGTTCGTACAAACAACCGGCGAGACAATACAAGGAAGATGCAATGTCTGTGAAAGTATTAGCAATTAACGGAAGTCCGAGACCTAAATGCAATACCGCAACCCTATTAAATAACGCGCTTGAAGGGGCAGCTTCACAGGGAGCAGAGACTGAACTCGTTCATCTCTATAAACTCAATTTTAAAGGATGCATAAGCTGTTTTTCCTGCAAATTGAAAAATGGAGAGAGCTACGGCAGGTGTGCCGTAAACGACGAGTTGACACCAATTCTCAAAAAAGCTGAGGAGGCGGATGCCATTATCTTTGGTTCTCCAATTTACCTGGGAACCGCTACGGGTGAGATGAAATCCTTCATGGAACGGTTGATATTCCCGTACTTGGTGTATGATGCAAACCATTCAACGCTTTTTAAGAAGAAGATCAAGACGGGTTTAATTTGCACTATGGGTGTGCGAGAAGACCAGATGAAACTAATGGGCTATGATCGGTATATCAATGGTGTTGAAATGTTTATGAAAAGGATCTTCGGAGAAGCAGAATCGCTGTTTGTTACCGATACCTATCAATTTGATGATTATTCTAAGTATGAGTCGCCAGCATTTAACGTTGAAGAGAAAGCAAAGAGACGAAAAGAGGAATTTCCAAAAGATTGTCAAAAATCTTTTGATATGGGAGTTCGCTTTGCCCAAATTCAACGGTAGCCACCGAAGCTGAGGGGTTTATATGGCTGATAATGACACGCTTAAGGATGAAATCAAGAAACTAGCTAAGACACTTGATGCACTAGCAGCCGACGTCATGAAGTTCGGTGAGAAATATGACGAGGACTTCGAAAAGCTAGCTGAGAAGCATAGCGAACTAGCGATAGACATAGCGGAGTTGAATAAAACTCTTAAAAGATTGGATACGCGTGTCAACGAGCTATCTGAGCGTGTCAAAAGTCACGCAGAGAAATTGAGAGAAACGTGATAGAATCGGCGATGCCAAGCGCTTCCTTATGTTCAATTCGTTTGAAAAGGATAGAACGACAAAAAATCCCCCCTTGCGCGCGTGTTTGTGACCCATATAGGATAGGGGAGCGTTTGAGTGGCATAGCTAACACACAATATGGATAAAGGTATCGGTAATAGAAATGCGGTATAGGAAAATGAAAAAGGCCGCTCCTGACCTCTCCATCCTCGGGTTCGGGTGCATGCGGCTCCCCCTCAAAGAAAGCGGGCAGATAGACGAATTTAAAGCAACCGGGATGATCAGGTACGCGATCGACCACGGTGTGAATTATATTGATACCGCGTATCCCTATCACAACGGTGAAAGCGAACCAGTTGTCGGGCGTGCACTCGCCGGAGGGTACCGCGAAAAGGTGCACCTCGCGACCAAGCTCCCGAGCTGGCTTATCAAATCCCGCGAGGATATGGACACGTATCTCGATGAGCAGCTCGCCCGGCTCAAAACCGACTTCATCGATTTTTATCTCTTGCACGGGCTCAATGAGCCGTTCTGGAAGAACCTCTTGGCTTTCGGCGTTACGGACTTTCTGGACGATGCCATCGCGGACGAGCGCATCCTCTACGCCGGTTTCTCATTCCATGATAAAACGAAGGTCTTCAAGAAGATCGTGAAAAGTTACGACTGGACGTTTGCCCAAATCCAGTACAATTTTATGGACGAAGACTACCAGGCAGGGACGAAGGGACTGAAATACGCAGCGAAGAAAGGGCTCGGCATCGTGGTCATGGAGCCGGTCCGGGGCGGTCTGCTTGCCAAGGAGCTTGCAGGTATCTCAGAGATCTGGAAGAAGACAGACGTCCAACATACCCCCGCTGAATGGGCGCTCCGCTGGGTGTGGAACCATCCGGAAGTGACCGTCGTCCTCTCCGGCATGTCGGCACCGGAACAGGTCCGGCAGAATGTCGATCTCACAAAAAACGGGTTACCAAACTCATTAACGAAGGCAGAACTCGCCCTGTTCAAGGACGTAAAAGAAGAGTTAGAAAAGCGAATCATAATCCCCTGCACTGGCTGTAAGTACTGCATGCCATGTCCTCATGGCGTGAGCGTCCCGGAGTGTTTTGAATTTTATAACCGGGGGCACATATACGAGGACGAGGAACAGACCCAACGGCTCTATTTGTCGTTCCTCGGCGGTTTCTTAGATGGCACTCCAAAGTACGCTTCCCTTTGCCAGGAGTGCGGGGAGTGTGAAGAGAAATGCCCCCAGAGTCTCCCGATCCGCGATAACCTGAAGACTATAGTGGAATATTTCGGGAAATAATACAGAAACGGACAAATCACCCGGCAGTATCAACGTGTCGCGAGTCCGGACGGCTCCTTAACAGATTATTCACTCTTTCATGCAAAGAGCTTCAGGTACTCCCCGTAGCCCTCCTTCTCCAGATCATCCTTCGGGATGAACCGAAGCGCCGCCGAGTTCATGCAGTAACGCTTCCCCGTCGGCGCGGGCCCGTCGGGAAAAACGTGACCGAGGTGGGAATCCCCGTGCGTGCTCCTTACTTCGGTCCTCAACGAGAAAAGCTTCCAGTCCTTTCTCGTCGTGACGTTCTCCGGCTCAAGGGGTTTCGTAAAGCTTGGCCATCCCGTCCCGGAGTCGTACTTGTCGAGCGAGCTGAAGAGAGCCTCTCCAGATGCAATATCGACGTAAATCCCCTCCCGCTTGTTGTCATGGTATTCATTTCTGAAGGCAGGCTCCGTGCCTTCGTGCTGCGTTACCTCGTATTGAAGCGGTGTGAGCTTCTTTTTCAGGGTGGCGTCATCGGGCTTGGAATAGGTCTTCTTTTCCCGGGGGTTGCTGCCGGGGTTGGTGCCCGTCTTCTTCTCCTTTCCCCAGGTCTTATCAAGGAACTGATCCGGGCCGGAGCCCGCGCGATAGATCTTATACCTTACAGGGCTCTTCTTGTGGTAATCCTGGTGGTAGAACTCGGCCTCGTAGAACCTTGAGAATTTCAAAATAAGCGTGACTATAGGTTTCTTGAACTGTCCGGATTGTTCAAGATCCGCCTTCGATTTCTCCGCGATGCGCCTCTGTTCCTCGTCGTGATAGAAAATCGCCGTACGGTACTGAGGGCCGCGGTCTGCAAACTGCCCGTCAGGATCCGTCGGATCTATATGACGCCAGAAGATACTGAGGACCTGCTCATAACTCACCTTTGAAGGATCGTAGTATACCTGTATGGCTTCG
>DASVJT010000043.1:0-1678 GCA_036385775.1 archaeon | reverse complement strand
CAGAATGGGACGCAGAATATAGCCTCCGTTTACGTAAAGACGACTATGGGACCTGCAGTGAGGCTGATGTAAATGACAGCAACTGAAAATGTGCATCGTCCAGCTTGGAAAGACGAACAGATCAGTCGTATTAAACAAGACGTCAAAACGCATGATGTCGTCGCAGTGGTCAGCATCCAAGGTATTCCAGCACGCCAATTTCAGGATATGCGGTCAGAACTCAAGGACGTTGCTAAGATTCAAGTGGCCCGCAATACTCTCATTTACCGCGCATTAGAGCAATCTGGAGAGTCAACGTTAAAGTTGTTCGAAAATGTAGAAGGACAAACAGCCCTTATTTTCACTAATCTCAATCCTTTCAAACTTTTTAAACTGCTTGAAAACAGCAAAACTCCTGCGCCAGCTAAAGCGGGCCAAAATGCGCCCCGAGATATAATCGTCGAAAAAGGACCTACGTCTTTCAGACCTGGACCGATAGTTGGTGATCTTCAAAATGCTGGGATACCCGCCGCCATCGAAAAAGGCAAAATCGTAATACGTGAGACAAAAACGGTCGTAAAAACTGGTGAACCAATTAGTGCACGGCTCGCTGACGTTCTTCAGCGCCTCGAGATCTACCCGATGGAAGTTGGTCTTTACCTTCGAGCAGCATACGACGGTAATATTATTTACACTTCCAAAGATCTAAAAATTGACGAAACAACCTACTTTGACCAGTTTGTGTCGGCCGTCTCAAACGCGCTTAATCTATCCATTAATGCAGAATATCCAACTGCACAGACTATTACAACATTGCTTCTGAAAGGCTCGGTTGAAGGAATAACTCTTGCTTTGGAAGCTGAGATCTTTGAGCCCGAAGTATTGGAAATCTTGCTCTTGCGAGCAAAAAATGCAGCAATGTGGCTTGTTAATGAACTTCCAAACAACGCATTAGATGATGACCTCATCGCCTTAAAAGGTACAGCTACAACTGTGCCTCTGTCGGATGAAGTTGTACGCACCGAGAAAGAAAAACAAACAGAAGAGGAAGAAGAAGAAACAAGCGAAGAGAAGGACGCAGAATCGTGAATGGCCGGTTTAGGAGCGTTATTTGAATAATTCGTAGATCACAACATAGCAAAGGTGAAAGCAAAATGGAATATGTATATTCAGCACTAGTTTTGCACGCAACTGGCAAAGAGGTAACTGAAGAGAGCGTTACGAACGTTCTCAACGCAGCAGGCGCAACAGTGAATGAAGCGAGAGCCAAGGCACTCATAGCAGCACTCGAAGGCATAAATATTGACGAGGCCATATCTAAAGCGGCATTTACCGGAGCGCCCGCAGTAGCTGCACCGGCTGCTTCTACACCAAAAGAAGAGACTAAAGAAGCGAAAGTCGAAGAAGAAGATAAAGAAAAGGAGAAAGAAGAAGAAGAAGAAACGGGAATGGAAGGATTGGGCGCCCTCTTTGGGTAAACCTTAGTCGCCTTTTGCGCTTCCGAGGACGTTTCTACGTCTATCTCTCCCTTTTGTATCCAAAGATTCGATACGAGACTTGTAGTTGCGTGGCCCAAAAAAGCAAATCGGTGAAGAGCTTATTCTGGCTGAGCTCTGTGCTGGCACCCCAGCAATAGAGTTCAGCACAACAACTTTTTACGGGATCGTTTGTCGCTTTAGCTTGCGAAATAAATCGAACA
>DASVJT010000042.1:0-3736 GCA_036385775.1 archaeon | reverse complement strand
CGAATTTCCCGTAGTCAACTGCGGCATTGGCGTTGAAAGGATCGCCATGCTAATGCACGGATATAAAGATATCAGAACCCTTGTTTATCCCCAGTTTTATGAAGAATTCGTTTTGACCGACGATCAGCTCGTCAACTTTATTACACTGAAAAAAACCCCAACAACCGCGCAAGGACAAGACATCCAACTCGCAATTATCAATACATGTAAAGCTCACGGTGCTGACGAGAGTCCTGTTGAAGTTCTAGCTTGGGAAGGAGAATTGCTTGACAAGCGAGTGCGCGTCAGTGTGATAGAACCCGAAGAAAATACGAAGCTTTGCGGACCAGCTTTTCTTAACGAGGTTTTCGTTAAGGATGGAACTATTATAGGGGCCATTAAGCCCAAAGGCGTTTCAACGGGGATTACGTATATTGAAGCTTTCGCAGCTGAAGCTGCATATGCAGTAGAGCAAGCATTAAAAATGGGCAAAACAGAGTTCGACATACGAGTAAAAATAGTCCGATCACCCAACGACATCAATCTCAGCGTAGATCCCGTCGCGACGAGATATATTACAAGCCGAAATAAACGGATTGACTTACGTGGCCCAGTTTTCATAACGATTCGCATGCAAACTTCTTAAGTTGAACCGCTTAGTCCCTGAATTCACCAAAACTCTAGCCGACACACAAACAAATAGAGCTTACAGAAAATAGATATTCTTAGCTCTTCTACGCTCAACTTTGTTTGCTTATCTGCTCTTTTCGATGTATTGACCCATAGCTTTTTCAAAAATAAAACAGAGCATACAAGACCTACGATCAATTCACAAGGGTTTTCTTTCACTTTAAAAAATACTATGTAAATATCTTCTTATAATAGCAACTCAATATTGATAATTGTATCAATACTGGTGTAAAAGTTCTATGAAAGATCCACTTCTTGAGCTAGGACTTATGAATGCGGCACAGCAGCCGATTCAAATTTCAGTCGTCGAATTTTCAGAAAGACTCCGAACGAGTCCTATGACGGCTTCGCGACGACTCAAAGAACTTGAGGATAGTGGATTAATTGCTCGAACGCGCTCAGGAAGATCTCAAGCCATTATCATTACAAAGATGGGATCCAACGAATTAAAGGAGCAATATTTAGCTTACAAATCTATTTTTGAAGCAAAACCATCTATTGAATTGGAAGGGACGATCGTATCAGGTCTGGGGGAGGGCAAGTACTACCTATCAATTCGTGGCTACACAAAACAATTTGAAGAACTGCTCGGCTTTGCCCCGTATCCCGGCACGTTAAATATTAAATTAGCTGACGAAAGTGCCGCCGCTCGAGTGAGGTTGAATAACATAGCACCAGTCTATATCTCAAGCTTCAAAACTAGCAATCGATCTTACGGTGGTATCAAAAGCTATGTAGCTTCGATAGGGGGACTCGATGGCGCGATAATCGTCCCTGACCGTTCACACTATCATAATGATATAATCGAAACTATTGCTCCCGTTTCAATCAAAAAAACCTTAAAAATTGACAATGGAGATTCAATTAAAGTAGTGGTGATATGACCGCAACAGAAGCTATTAGAGCCGTAAAGAAGGGAGATATGGTACTTATTTACGACTCGGAAGACAGAGAAGGCGAAACTGATATGGTGATTCCGGCCATCTCAACAACGCCCAAACAGGTGGCGAGAATGCGAATTGAAGCCGGAGGGCTAATCTGCGTGGCAATTTCTCCAGAAGCTGCTGAAATACTATGCCTACCCTTCATGGCAGACATTTTAAAGTTCGTAAGTTCTAACGGATGTGGTTTGAAACTCAATTCAGTCTACGAGAAGCCCGGCGATCTTACGTATGATAAGCGCTCTTCCTTTTCGATTGCCGTAAATCACAGAAACGTGAGGACCGGAATAACTGACATAGATCGCGCGTTGACTATTACAGAGCTTGGTAAAGCAGTTGAAAAAACAATCCTAAAAAATACACTTGATTTCAGTGAAGCTTTTCGCTCCCCAGGTCACGTTCCGTTGCTTCGCGCTGCTCAAGGACTAATTTCAGAACGTAAAGGACAAACAGAGCTATCAATCGCCTTAGCTGAGATGGCGGGAATTACACCTGCTATGGCGATGTGTGAGATGCTTGACGCACAAAGCGGCAATGCCCTAACTAAGCAAGATTCGATAAACTTTGGCTTTAGAAATGGGCTAGCGTTCGTGACGGGACAGGAAATAGCCGACGCTTATGAGCGCTTTAAGTAAACAAAATCTTGCGCATACGTCTGGCGCCCTTAACTTTTCTGGCTGGGACTTTAATAATCGGCATGGATGCAGAAGCCATTACAATAGGAATGGTCTTTATTCTTTGGGAGAGCGACGCCCAAAATCACAGTGTTGCTCTACAAGAGCTTGAGCATTCCTAAACGATCTTACAACGCTCCGAAAATATATGGACCGACGATCAAAATCAAAAAGGAGGCGAGTATTACCACTCCTAACGTTGTCATCAAGACGTTCGTAACACGTTCTTGATCTTTTGTGTTTCGAAGGAATTTTTCAGCTAGCGACTTGAAGAGCTCCCTGAAGATATGTCCGCCATCCAAAGGAACAGCAGGAAGGCAGTTAAAGAGCCCCACCCAGAAGTTGATCCAGCCGACCCAGAGAAGGGCATTAGCTATCCAAAAAAAGGCGGGTCCAAGTGAAGCCCCCCACCCTGCTGGCTGATAAAGGTGAGCGATATCTCCCGTGAAACCACCGAAAATAAAAGGCAAGGCGGCAAGAGCGGCCCATCCTCGGAAGTTGTTAAGGTTAGATGGGATTGACTTCAAGAAACTTAGAACTTCCGACGCGGAGCCCCCTTGAATGCCAAGGAAACCTTTGTCATAGTTCGGGTTTTTGTCAAGAACAACAACAAAAGTTCTCGAAACCCCTTGATCTGTTGCTATTATGTTAATTGTCTGTCCTTGATGAGTCGCATTCATAAACGTTTGAAATTCGTCCGTATTAGAGATCTTAACGCTATCGATTTGATTAACTATCATTCCTGGCTGCAAACCTGCTTTTTCCGCAGGAGACCCCGACACGACGTCTACAATGCCTAATCCTTCGACTGACGTGATAGAGGACAGAACAGGCCCAAAGAATAACAAAAATGCTATTAATGCAACTGCGAAGTTTGCCGTAATGCCTGCACTGAATACTCGCAGCCGTTCTGGTCGTGTCGCAATTTTTTCACCCGATGCGGCGTCTGTTCCTAGCAACTGCGCTTCATCCGGTTCTGCGAAAGCACCCAAGGGCACGAGGGCGACTAAAAGACCTAATGATTTAACTTTTATGTCTGCAACTCTGCTTAAGATCCCGTGCGAAAGTTCGTGTACCACGAGCGTGACTATTAAGCCAATAAGTCCCCACGTCAAAGGAATGAACTGGTTTATCCCAGGTATTAAAAGCAAGTTTTGCGGCGCGTTTGCAGCAGTGGGCGCGGGCTGTGTCACCAATAAATTGATGTCGCCTATCAACAATATCGCAAGCATAAAGAACATCCCTAAAACGGTCAGGGGGATTCCAATATTCGCGAAGACCCGCCAGAACTTCTTTGGTTTTGCTAGCTTGTCTAACAGAAGCAACCCTCGTGTCGTTCTTACCATTAGAAGAGGGCCGAAAGCGCTTATGCCATATCGTTCGAGAATGCCTCGACTGTTCAAAAAAATAACAAAAAGCCAATAAACAGCGAAGATAACTAATGCAAGAGTT
>DASVJT010000041.1:0-3093 GCA_036385775.1 archaeon | reverse complement strand
CCAAAATTGCGAAACCACATCTCTATGCGCGTGTCTTCCGACACGATCGTTATTTTGCGTATCTGCTTCTCCCACCAGAGGTGAATCATTATATCATACTTCTTCTGAGACATGAATCCTCTCGCGCGCAGCTCGCGCTGTTGACATATTAGGTGCCCCTTGTTCATATGATTGCGGGGATCTTCAGCCGCGCGAAGTGCCAAAAAGCTCGCTCGCTCTAACGGGCCGATATAAAAAAGAAAGTGGTGGTGCGATTATAGACACCTATTTCATCTCTACTGTCTGAGCCTCTTCTTTCCCTGTCTGAGCCTCTTCCCCTGCTGCTTTCGCGGCGACACGAGCTATCCATATGGTTGCTAACACTGCAATAATAGTGACAATAATTGCATATGAGAGAGTAGCTGGTATACTTGTCGAAGTTCCTAACACTTCTACAAAAATGGCCTGAATAGCAGCTTGCCACGCAAGGGCCGCGATTAATGCGAAAGCGGTTGTAATGAGTGCAGCCATCACCTCTATATATTCAGCTTTGCCCACCATGTTTTTCACCTCCGGTAATTTAGTACAATTTTAGTTTCATTAACAAGGGATAAAGAGCTTTCTAATTGCTCGTTTTTTGGCTTTCGGCGCCTAAATTCAGTTCAATGAAAGAACGACGTTAAACGAAGACATAAAACGCTATGGTAATATATTGCTTCAGACTAAATTACATAAATTAAAGAGGGATTCTATGCTAGATAAGACAATTTCTGAGCATTTTATTAACAAAACGATAGAAGTGTACTTCGGTGGCAGACCGAACGAAACCATCACCGGTAAGGTCGTCGGAAGCGCCGACGGCGTTATTGTACTCGAGCACGACCAACGTCGCGATTTTATCAACGTTGGAAAAGTAGTGGCTTTCTGGGAAGTGTAGGATCGACGCGTTCAATTCGAGTACACTGTCCCTGTGCCACTTGCACAGCGTAAGAGTTATCCAGCGGTGCCTTAGGAGTCTTCAAATCGCGTTTATCGTCAACGCGTTTTGAACGGAGTTAAGACTAGGTTAGCGACTAAGTCCCGAGCACACGCTGCGAATATGTCGTTATCGAATTCAGGTTTTGGTCTTACGCGGCTTGCATAGGATTTCGCGGATTTCAAGCTCATAGAACTCGTCACTCGTTGCCGCCTTAATGACGAGCGCGGTATCGAACCCTTTAGAACTTCCGCCAAGGGCCACGACTTCTGCACCTGCTTCGACTATCTCTTCCTGTGCCGCAATCAACGTCAACTCAACGGCGACTTTGGTCCCTTGCCCGAACCTTCGCAAGGTGTTTTTTACCTCATCGGGAAACGAATAATCAACCTGTTTATAAAACACGAGTTTGAATCCCGAATCTTCAATTCGCTTCTTCGAGTCTGGCGAAAATCGCGCGGGATCGGTGCCTACGAAGAAGAGTGTTATGTTTGTATTCGCAAAGAAATCCAACGCTTTTTCTGCAGAATCACCCCGCACGGAAGGGATTAAGACGTGCTTGATGCCGAGTTCGTCTGCGCGCTCTTTTGCGCAGGTCAGCACGTCATTTGTGTTCTCCTCTCCAGGAGCGTCGAAATAGGATATTTTCCTTTCTAATATCATCGTGATAGTACCTCCCTATTCCTGATCTAATTGGATTAAGAACGCGTAAAACTTTCTGTTGATAGGCACACGTAAAATCTAGCTGCATTTGGCACGCAACTGTTCAGACTTTGCTTGAGGGGCGAGTATCGCGCAGGGTCTGGAGTGTATTCTCTACGGTTTTCGTAGGGTTCGAGAACGCGTGTTAAACGTGTTCTTGTGATCAGCAATCTCACTCTCACTCGGCAGAGGCACAACTTTTGACAACTCGGCACAGATACATTCGCGCGTTTCTTTTTCGAGTTCAAGTGAATCGAGTGCTGCTTCTGAGATGACCCAAAACGCGTGTCGATGAGCAACCACATTAATCAATTCCACGCTTACGACGCCGAGCGGGACTGTTTCTCTTTGAGCCAGGCCTCGTGAATCAACAAACGAGCGCTCAATGTCCGCTTGAAGCAAATACGGTCCGTACCTCTCTGCCTTGCGCCCGTCGTTAGCGAGATAGTTCCATCGAACTGTATTTGTTGATGTCCCACTCTTGGCCTCTCGCTTCATGTACCGACCTCGCACTTACCATTCATAGGACCTTCAGGTTGAAAAAACGTATGTCTTTTGTTCGGTGTAAGCAATCGTGATTGGCCACTTAGGGTTAACCATTCTCTTTCGGAGCTCAACAAGCAACCCCTCGCATGTATTTGCTGATGGACGTATGAGCACAGGTAGTAGGGCCCTCTAACTCCTTTTCTGGTTAACCGCTGGCCTTAAATCCACCAAAAGTCTGAACGCTAGGCCACGCATCGAATCATTGTACAACCGAAACATTCTTGACATCGCTAGCTTTGAAAGAACTAATACGAAAGGTCGATCAAATGACATCAGATCCCGCCAAAGGCGAACCCTACGATCGCATCAAGCGAACGATGGAGTCTATCGCTGGAAGAGTACGAAAAGAGGCAAATTCGCTCAGTCGTACTGAGGTGAACTCGTTTGTCACCGAGATCATTACGACACACGAAGGGGGGTACCGCATATTCCTCCTCGGAGAAGGTCGGTCTGGGTTGGTCGCGCGTTCCTTTGCTATGCGCTTAATGCACTTGGGCTTCGACGTTTATGTCTTTGGGGAAGTCGTCACCCCTGCTGTAAGAGAAAACGACCTCGTGATCGCTGTTTCAGGGACTGGTGAAACGGGTCCGGTCAACGAAACGACGAGGATAGCCAAGCGGCATGGGGCCAGAATCGCTGCTGTTACCTCTAACGCGGGCTCAGCCCTAGGAAAGCTTGCTGAACAAGTTATTACAATCCGTGGTCGAACAGAAGCCGACGAAGTAAGCTTTTTGGAGCGCCAGGTTACCGGCGTTTCAATCTCGCTTACGCCTTTAGGAACGCTGTTTGAGATTAACGTTATGGTATTCTTGGATAGCGTTATTGCGGGTCTGATAGTGGCTTTGGAGAAAAAAGAGGAAGAATTAGCCGAGCGGCACTCAGACCTAAGA
>DASVJT010000040.1:0-1854 GCA_036385775.1 archaeon | reverse complement strand
TATGGTCACAATTGCTACTGACCGACTGGCTGACATTATCGTCGATGAGCTTAATATTCGGCTTGTCGCACTTTCGGGCAATATGTGTATAGATAAAAAACCCGCGGCTTTAAACTTGATTGAAGGTCGAGGCAAAAACGTAATTGCTGATATTTCTATGCCTCGCGATGTTGTCAAGCGTACGCTAAAAACGACGCCTGAAAGCTTGTCGGACGTTCATTATCGAAAAAACGTGATAGGATCTATTAAAGCCGGATCGCTGGGATTCAACGCCCATGCAGCAAATGTCGTTGCTGCAATCTTTATTGCAACAGGTCAAGATGCTGCCCACGTAGTCGAGGCGTCAACGGCAATAACCAGTCTCTCTACACGCGGAGACGAACTTTATGCTTCAGTCAGCATTCCTTCACTGCCAGTTGGTACAGTAGGTGGCGGGACGACTGTCAAAACGCAGAGGGAGTGTTTATCAATCATGAACGTAGCGGGTGGGGGGGAGCCACCGGGTACCCACGCGAAAAAATTTGCTGAGATTGTCTGTTGTGCGGTGCTTGCGGGGGAACTCTCCCTTTTAGCTGGGCTTGCCACTCACCATCTCGCGAAAGCGCATGCGACTCTCGGCCGGTAAAGATAAAACCTGCTAAGCAGCGCTGCAATTTACTCTGATTCATTCGGATGTGCAGGAATTTGTCGACACACCGACGCGGTCAAAAAAGTTATCACTCTTGACGCGATTTGCTACTTGTATATCATTTCAAAAAAAATGCATCGTATTAGACGTGTGAATGGTCTGAAGTTTAGGCAAGCGTGAATTTCGTGCCATAGTAGATCACGCCGTCTGATCCGTCTTCTCCAAGTTTTCTAAATACTGACTTAACCCGTGCGCCAATCTTGACTTCTGACGGATCGCAAACGATTTGAGTTGTGAGTCTGGGCCCTTCGTCGAGTTGGACGATTGCTAGAACGTAAGGGGTCATCTTAGTGAAATTTTCTGGGGCCGAGTAAATTGTTGAATAACTCACAATTTCTCCGCTTCCTTCGAATGCATATTCGCGAATCACCCCTTTCCGCCTGCAGGGGGGGCATACAATACGCGGGGGAAAATAAAAGGTGTTGCAGTTGTCACATTTTGTGCCGATAAGGTTATACCTGTTCGGAATTTTTCTCCAAAAACGTGGGACAGCCATCGAGTCACCTCGTTAAAATGTGGACGACCACAGTGCCACCTGTGCCGCCAACATTGTGGGTTAAGCCAACTTCCGCTCCATCGACTTGCCTTTTGCCGGCATCGCCTCTGAGTTGCTCGACGATCTCGACAGCTTGCTTGATCCCTGTTGCGCCTACTGGATGTCCGCACGCCTTAAGCCCGCCGCTCGTATTAATGGGTATCTTACTGCCAATAGCCGTGTCACCGGCAAGCGTTGCAGGGCCTCCTGCCCCTTTTTCGAAGAATCCCAGATCCTCAATTGCCATTATTTCAGCGATAGTAAAGCAGTCATGCACTTCAGCGACGTCGATTTGTGACCTTTGAAGTCGTGCCATTTTAAAGGCACGATCCGCTGCAATGATAGTTGCGTCTATGCTTGTTAAGCTTCGCCTATCGTGCAAAGAGATGGTATCGCTTGCTTGAGTGGCCGCCTTAACATAGATAGGCGTGTCTGTGAACTCTTTCGCCCTTTCGGCCGGAACTAATACGACGGCAGCTGCGCCATCTGTTATCGGGCTGCAGTCAAAGAGCCGAAGGGGATCAGCGACGAGTGGCGAATTGATGACCGTGTCGATCGTGATTTTGTTCCTGAATTGTGCTCTGGGATTCATTGAACCGTGGTAATGGTTTTTTACAGCGACTTGGGCGAG
>DASVJT010000039.1:0-5735 GCA_036385775.1 archaeon | reverse complement strand
GATCACGGTGACCGGCGTCATGGGGAGGCTGCTGGCGAACGCCGGAAACCCAATCAACGAAAAACACATGTAACCGATAGCCCCGGCAACCAGGTTCCACGCGAGGAAACGCACGCTCCCTTTTTTATCCTGCAATTCGGTGGCAAAGACCGCCGAGAAGAGGGGGTTCCCAAAGAGGCCGTTGAATGCTGCGGCGATTGCCGCCATCATGAATCCGAGCCTTGTCTCTTCAGCCAGCTTGACCTTATCACCGATCCATTCGGCGATTTCAACCACAAGAAAGGTTAAGGGGGCCTCCGGACCGACAGCCGCTCCGGAAAGCATCGAGAAGAAAGACGTAAGGAGCGTACCGGGAAACGTTTTGTAATCAAGTTTCCCCCCCTTTAAAATAACTTCGAAGCCTCCGTTAATTACGTTCGGGGCACGGAGATACCTTTCGCAGAGCCCGACGAGCAGCGAAAAGAAGAGGACGCCGACCGGGATCATCCAGCGGTTGGCAATGATAAAGTCACTCCCCCAAAAAGACGTATTAAGAAAGTGTAAGGCTGCAAACCAAACCAGTGAGAAAGCGACAGCAATGAAAGCGATGGTTATTATCAGAGGGATCCTTGGAACGCGATCGCCGAGAGACGGTTCCGTTTGGCACTCCGCCGTACCTTCAGGCACTCCTTTATCTGTCATACTCCTATTTTGTCCAGCTAATCGGTGAATATTTGGTGCTCAACAACTATTCTTCTGTTTTACTATCTGACCGAGGCTTATTTCTTCCGATTCCGCACTGTCTAAACCTGTTTAGCTCATTCCTGCACCTTTAGAACGGTTTATTTATCATGATTTGCGGTAGCTGGCGACGTGAATGGTAGTGATCGTCCCACGTCAGATCGAATCTTGCCGCGTTAGGGAAAGAATTGGGCTTTATAGCTCATAATAAGCGACTTAGAGCCTAGCACGTCACAAGTGATTGCCGGAATGCTATTTGAAAGGCACAATCTATTTGGTTGCGGCTCATAACGATCGTGAAGTGTGCTCGATTCCGTTTCTTTTGAAACCCATTTTACGCTCCGTGACATTTCTTGTACTTCAATCCGCTGCCACAAGGGCACGGATCGTTGCGGCCCGTCTTTGCCGGCGCAATCGGCTGACAATGATTCGACATCACCTCGGCCGGCGCATGGCCTTGCCGCAGGAGCGCCGTCATCTGTCGCACGGGCTGATCGATGTGCGTAAAGAACGCCCGATAGCCCGCGCACAGATAGTTCAGCCCAGATTCACCCGTGGGGGTCTCGACAAAACGGTTTTTGGGACATTCCCCGTGGCACGCAAAGCGAACCGGGCATTTTTGACAGTACTGCGGGAGCGTGTCGCGCTTGTTCAGTCCGAACTGACGTTGCGCGTCTGAGGACACCAGTTCGAAAAGCGGCGTGTCCAATATGTTGCCTAGCAGGTAGTCTGGCTCAACGAAGTGATCGCATGAATAGAGGTCGCCGTTGTGTTCGAGCGCGAGTGCCGTGCCGCAAGTCGGAGAAAAGATGCAGACGGCAGGCGGCCCCCCTGCCCACGCCGCTAACGCTGCATCAAAATGCTGCACAAACACACGACCGACGTCGCGGGCGACCCATTCATCAAAGATGGCGATAAGAAAACGACCCCATTGTTCCGCGGTCACGGAGCGATCCGTTACCGTGTCCCCTTCTTGGAAGCCTGTTTCGTTATTCCGCTCAACGATGGGTATAAATTGGATAAACTGTGCCCCTACGTCGTCGCGGAAGAACTGATATACTTCGGTGGGATGCGTAACGTTAGCAGCACTAACTGCGCACAAAATGTTAAACTCAACGTTGTGCTCTTGCAACAGACGTGCAGCGTGCAGCACTCTGTCAAAAGTCGGGTGTCCCGCCTTGTCTACGCGGTAGGCATCGTGCAGTTTCCGTGGCCCGTCAAGGCTCAGGCCGACGAGATAGCCTTGCTCGCGGAAAAAGGTGCACCATTCCTCATCTAAGAGCGTGCCGTTCGTTTGCAGGGTACGTTCAATGGTCATGCCAGAAGCCGCGTATTTCTGCTCGCACGCGATCGAACGACGGTAGAAATCGAGCCCCATGAGGGTCGGCTCACCTCCTTGCCAAGCAATCGTCGCGTGCGGGATTCGCTGCGCGCCGAGGTACTGATCCAGATACGATTCGAGTACCTTGTCAGTCATGCGAAACCGGCTGTCCGGATAGAGGTGCTCTTTCGCCAAGAAAAAGCAATACGAACAGTTCAGATTGCAGATGGCGCCGGTGGGCTTTGCGAGGATGTGAAAGGCTGGAGGCGAATTCGTTGAATGCATACCATGTCCACGTTGCGCACCGAGTTGTCCGCCGGTGCACAGCTACGCTTGTTCAAATTACTATTTTCCACACTCGCGTAAATGAGTTCCGCTCCACGAACATATTGAGGACGCCGAAAGAAACTGATCTTGCAAGCGTAGTTGATATGGCAGCAGCCCCGCGTGATGCGGGAACCACGGTTGTGGGTTAGCCACGGGTAGAGAGAAACTCCAACTTCTCACTGACTATAAAGAAAGCCGTTGAAGTCAAAAGGTTCTTTGGCTGATTTATAGGATGATGAGCTTGTGGACGATGCGCATCCGTTTAAAAAGAGAGAACTTCGTGGATGTCCAATACAGTAACTGCTTTCGGCTTGGCGATTTGGATAAGATAGGAGTACATACGCAGACGCTCATGATATGGAAAAAGAATAGGAATTGTTAAGCCAACGTTTGCGAATCGCAGTAGGCAATTTGGTTTATGGAGGGTTCTTTGACATGTCTGAGGCCGGTGGGACAAATATCGAGTTAGCACACAAGTTAACTGAGAAAGATAAGAAGAAGGCGCCTCGCTCGTCTCGTTTGGAGTTTAGAATCGAGATTCTGGAAGCCATAATACTGGCCCTTGTTGCTGTATCGACCGCCTATAGCGGCTATCAAGCGGCACAATGGGATGGACATCAGACGGAGTTTTATGCACAAGGCACCGCGATGAATGTAAAGGCCAATGGACTCATGGTCTCTGATGGTCAAGATCTCCTGTTCAACACGAACACGCTAAACGCTTGGTTAAACGCCAAAATGCAAGGAAATGAAACAGCAGCGAAGTTCTATGAAAACCGTTTTCTTCCCGAATACAAAATAGCCTTTGATGCTTGGGTGATGCTGGATCCCCTCAACAACAGCTCTGCACCGCCTGGACCTAGATATATGCCTGAATATCGAAGCTCCAAGATCGAAGAGTCAAATAATCTAACTGCACAAGCCTTGTCCAAATTTAACGAGGGCACGAACGCTCGAGCAACCGGAGACAGCTATGTAAGAACGACAGTCTTCCTGGCTACAGTTCTAGTGCTAATAGCTATCAGTCAACGATTCGAGATCAAATCTATCCGTACTTGGCTGATGATTCTGTCTCTTGTGCTGCTGTCATTCGGTATATTGAGTCTGTTCACACTTCCGCGAATATTGTGATCTCTGGACGGTTTCGTCTGGGACTTTCGTTAGTAAGTCCTCTTTGCGCGATGCTCTTTAAACTCCCTTTTTTTAAATCAAGGACCAGACTGTTTGGAGGATCGACATCGAAGCAGCTGGAGGGCTCGCAGCCCTCAGAGAGTATGGTAGCCCCTTTGGGGTGCGCCGCTACCCGCCCCGATTGTTCCTGTGCCGAATGTGTTCAGATCGTTTGTTAGTTAAGCCCGAGATAGAGGACGAGCAACACGACTAGGAAAATGGTGGAAATGCAACTGAAGGCAGGCTGCAGTTCGGGGGCGATCGCTTCGTGCCTTTTCGTTCAATAGTCCGATCGCAAGGGGAACGAACGTGCGAACCACAAGGAAGTTGGTTGCTTCTCCATTTCTCCAGTCAAGAGTCTTCTAGGTCTGACTTAAATTCATCCTGAGGCTCCGTGGGCGAGGTTGGCGTGCTGCGCGATTTCATGCAGGGCCTTCTCGTCCTCGTACGCGGCGGGCTTGAGGTCAAATACTACTTTCTTGACCGTGCCGGTAAAAGCGTAGGGGGCCTTATCCTCATAAGCCCGGTCAACGACAAGGCCGTTATCGCGGCCTACGTCCATACCAGCGTAGCTCGAGAAGGTTATAGGCACCGTCCGCGGGATCCTGCCCTCGCCGATCTTTTTGTCGTTCGCGAATAGCTCGACTTGTCCGCCGGTGCCTGGCTTGGTCTCGTCGGCATTAAACTGCATGCGCACATTGACGTCGCCCGTCGGGATCTTCTCGGTAGCGGTCTGCTTGTAGGTCTCCACGCCCAGGAACGAGTAGCTGTGGTTAAGCATCCCATTGTGGTCGACCCACAGGCCGAACCCGCCGATAAAATCGGCATTAGCGACAATCACGCCTTCGGCACCTCCATCAGGTACATTGAGCTCGGCTTCGATGGCGTATGAACGTCCGGAGATACGCGGGATCATACCGCGCTGCACGTTCTGGACGTCACCGGCGAACGCGAACCGGGTTATCGTCGGCATCGGCGGCAATACCCCGAAAAAGATGGATAAGCCGCCGAGTAGCGGCAGAGCCTTATTGCGCTCGGCCTCTTCCCACCACAGGTCCTGCAGCTCTTTGAGCTTCTCGGGATTCTGAGCGGCGAGGTTTTTGGCTTGTGAAAAGTCGTCGGGTAGGTAGTAGAGTTCCCACACGTCGTTCTCCGGATCGTAGACTCCAGGTGCGAATCGTCCGATCGTTTCAGGCGATAAGTCCCACGGGGCCTTGTCAAGTCTCGTGCACGCCCACCAGCCATCCTTGTAAATGGCCCGACTGCCCAGGATCTCGAAGTACTGGACAGTGTGACGTTCGTCGGCGTTGGCGTCGTCGAAGGCATACAAGAAACTTGTGCCGTCCATGGGTTCCTGCGCGATGCCGTCGACTATCTTGGGCTCCGGGATTCCCGCTGCTTCGAGGATGGTCGGACCCACGTCGATGCAGTGCGTGAATTGCGTTCGCAAGCCTCGTTGCTTGATCCGGTTTGGCCACGCGACGCTCATGGGGTTTCTCGTTCCCCCGAGGTGGCTTGCCATCTGCTTGCCCCACTGGAATGGAACGTTACCAGCGTGTGCCCACGCCGCAGCGTAGTGCGGTGCAGTTTGAATTCCGCCGAGTGCTTCGATGCCCCCGTACTCGTCGATGAGTTTCAACTGCTGCTCAGCGTCGAGAGAAACGCCGTTGAGGAACGTCATCTCGTTGAACGAACCGGTAAGCGTTCCTTCCATGCTAGCGCCGTTGTCGCCCCAGATGTAAAAGATGAGTGTGTTGTCCAAGTCACCCATATCCTCGATAGCATCGAGCAATCGGCCGACGTTCCAGTCGGCGTTCTCCGAGAAGCCGGCGTACACTTCCATCTGTCGGGCATAGAGCTTCTTCTCCGCGTCGTTTAGCGAGTCCCACGCTGGGAAGAGGTCGGGCCGCTCCGTAAGCTCTGTGTCTTGGGGAATGACTCCCAGCTGCTTTTGCCTCGCGAGGATTTCTTCGCGCTGTTTGTCCCAGCCTTTGTCGAACTGGCCCTTGTACTTATCGGCCCACTCCTTCGCGACGTGATGAGGCGCGTGACTGCAGCCGGTGGAGTAGTACATCATCCACGGTTTGGTTGCGTCCTGGGCACGCACCGCGTGCAACCACTCTATGGCCTTGTCGGTCAAGTCGTCGGGGAAGTAGTATTGTGTGCCGTTCTTGCCCTCCGGCACGCCCAATATAGA
>DASVJT010000038.1:0-4668 GCA_036385775.1 archaeon | reverse complement strand
AATAACGTATTTTGTAGTGTCAGAATTTTGCATATATATCGTCAACTCCTTCAAAAAAAGCAGAAGCTAAAGAGGTAATAACAGACGTTTCAACTATTTCTAATCGTGGTGAGTGTTATTTGCAAGCTTCTGCTTGCAATTATGAATTTGGTTAATGTGATTTTATTCAATTTGTATCTTGTCCCGCTAATAATTAAAACTACCGATGTATTAAGACAAGCGTTACGATTCTGTTTCTCTCAATAAATCTATTTTCGTACCGCCGCGTTAATAACAGACTCAACTTCGTCAACAGCAATATTACACAACAACACCACTTTCCTAGTGCTTGTATGACCTGAAATGAGCTTCACGTCGTCCGCAGGCTTATTGAACAACAGAGCTAGATATCTGACGAGCTGTTCGTTGGCCTTACCCGCCCGGGCGCGCTCAGTGAGCTTGATGCTAATGGTTTGTCGCCAAGGGTTAGATCCAGACACGCCTGAGTATCCAGAGCCAGGACTGACCTCAACGCGCATGGTTACACCTTCCGGAACCGCCCTCAAAGCGCCTGCAAGCTGCATTGAATTTGACAAACAGATTGTTGGTCTGTGCCCTGACGCACTAACTCCGAAGGCTCATTCTAATGAAGTTTTCGCTGTCACCTTCAGTTACCCTCGTGCCAGGGCATAATGCGACCTTTGCCATTACGGGGTTGTCTTGTTATCATCGAAGGGCTTTTGCCAATAACTCAAACAAGGACCTATACGCAACGGATACTCTCGCTCCTTTATGCACTGATAGTCATCCAAACACGATAGTGACGCGTCGCACCAGTCCTCTAAGGAGCACAAAATTGTATATTAGGGATTATATATATCGCTTTGCTCGTTTGTAGACGCTGCTCTCGCAACACAAGCTCGAGGCGACAGCATAAACGCCGAGAAGGGCTCATGCTCTGAATCGGAAGCTCCGTCTTCCAACGAAGGCTTTTAAGAGATACTGCTTATAAAAGAAAGCACGCGCCGCGAACGTCCAGATCGATGTTTATATAAAATAACATCGGCATATTTGTAGTTGAGCATGATTGACTCGTTTCATCGTCCAATCAAAAGCCTGCGCATTTCCTTGACGCGCAAATGCAACCTTAAGTGCCTATATTGCCACGAAGAGGGAGAGCTACGTAGTGCTCAGCCGTATGAGATCTCTGTGGCTGAAATAGCCAAAATCGCTCGAATCTGCCACCACGAGGGCGTAACGAAGGTCAAGTTTTCGGGCGGGGAGCCGCTATTGCGCAAAGATCTACGCGAGGTTATCGAGGCGCTGCCTCCGTTCAAAGATGTTTCAATGACGACCAACGGTCAACTCCTCGAGGAGCGGATATGCGATCTAAAAGGACTTAACAGGGTAAACGTGAGTGTAGACACGTTTAATCCAGCCACCTACAAAAGACTCACAGGGGGGAATATCGAAAACGTAGTGCGCGGACTCGACGCGGCGCTCGAAGCAGGTCTCACACCTGTAAAGATCAACATGGTGGTGATGGACGGAATCAATGATCACGAGATTGGAGATATGATCAGATATGTACGTGGGAAAGAGATGGTTTTACAGTTGATCGAACTAATGGACTTCAAGGAACACTCGGAGCTCAGGGCCTCTAATCTACGAGTCATAGAAAGCACTCTCGAGGGACTTTCAGACAAAACGACGACGAATACTTTGCATAACAGAAAGAAGTTCAAGATCAATGACGCTGAAATTGAAATCGTACGCCCCGTAGACAACACAGAGTTTTGTATGAACTGCAACAGGCTACGAGTGACCTCGGACGCAAAGCTTAAGCCTTGTCTTCTCAGAAATGACAACATTGTCGATGTACGGGGCATAGATCAAGTTTCAGATGCCCATGCGTTAGAAATTATCATGAAAGCTGTCAGACGGAGGGAGCCATATTATAGACCAAGACCAATTGACGGAGCTTATAGTCGACGGAAAGCGGATACCTATTAACCAGTTTGTCCAAGACGTTTTTGCAGGAGTAATAGGTGGCGTTCTAATGTCTATTCACGGCGTTGAAGACGATTGGAAGCTCGTAGAAATAAAGATAAAGCAAAACGATTAGTTTTCATGGAGCTTGATTCGCTCATCGAAACACTTGAAACAATTGCCCCTCCTGAACTCGCTGATCCGATCGATGCAGGACGAATAGGCCTAATATCCCGCGGGCGGGAAAACATAAACGCAATAACTGTTGCTTTGGACCCAACAGCTAACGTTATTCAAAATGCGATACAAGCTAACGCTGATATACTGATCACGCACCACACGCTAATTTGGGATCCCATTACTAAGGTTCCCTTAAATATTCAAAAACAGCTGACGCTCATATTGAAGAACGATTTATCGTTGTACGTCTTGCATACTAACTACGATTCCGCGCCTGGGGGGGTCAACGACGTTTTGGCACAGCTTCTCGGATTATATGAAATCGAACCTTTTGGTATTGGACGAATTGGTTCAATCAGACCGATCAGCACACTAGATTTCGTAAAGCACGTAGCAAGAAAATTGAATACACCCGTCCAGTTCGTCGGATCGTGCGAAATCCAAAAAGTCGCCGTGATTGGTGGTAGTGGGTTCGATGCAACAGACCAAGCAATCGAAGCTGGTGCTGATGTACTTCTTTCAGCCGAGCTGCGGCACGCTGCTATTCGCCGCGCGGAAGGGCAACTTTCTCTGGTGGAAGCAACGCATTACGCAACTGAAGTGCCGGCAATGAAGGTCCTGGCCCAGCGTTTGGGCGGCGATTTCATTGACGACACGCCAAAGCTCGGCAGTTTTGCTTACCAAGTCAAATGACGAGCTCTGAAACAGTGAAGAGACATACGTGATGCACACAAGAGGTAAGCTTGTTTTCAGATGCGTTTAAACGACAAATTGAACTCGAATACGGCAATCGAGGTAACAAGGGACTTGAGATAGCCGAAGACATGCGTGTTAAACGATACAAGGACTTTTATGTCGTCGTAGGGGAGACTGACGAGTACATTGTTGAGGAGGCGCTTTGCACCTGTAAGGACTTTTTGTTCAACGCTTCACGAAATAATGTAAAATGTAGCCATATGATCGCTGTTGAAATTGCAGAACAGGAAGGCTTAGTTGATGTTATAGACGCGTGGTATCATGAAGTGCGTCCTTTAGTATAATACGGCCTTGGTATCGGCAAAACGGCGATCAGCAGTTCACATCGGGAAGGTTCTTTCCTGTTTGCAGATAGTCAATCATCTTTTGTTTCTTACTGATAGCCTGTTCAGCGGCCGAGTCGATTCGAGTACGCATAAGCTCAATTTCTCGGTCGTCTGCTAATTCGCCAACGACTTTTTTTATAGGGGTATAAGCCGATTCTCGGAACTTTGGCGTGAGGGGAAACGATTCACCGCCCCTTAGCACTTCAGTACCGCGCCCTTGTGCTATGTATCCAACCTCATCGACTTTGATGATGCCCTCCAATGCGCTTTTTATCGTCGGACCGAGCTCAGCAGGGGCAACTAAAAGAAGCGAATCTACAGAGACGCCCAGGTAATCGATCTGTAGATCGTCGAGCATCCTCAGAACCACTGGGTTAATGAGGCGTCGTACCTTCTCTTCTTCAAAGACGATTTTCACCTGCGCTGTTTTTGATATTTCCTCTGCGTCTCCTCGTATGCCCCCGTTTGTAACGTCGGTCATCGCGTGTATCTGAGTGACCAAGCCAGTCTGTATCAACTTGTTACAAGCGTGAAGAAACTTCAAGTTCAACGTTTCCTGTACCACTTCTGGACGACCGTTGTACAACGCTGCGGCTGTTATGGTTCCCCCTCCTGCGCCTTCCGTCAGCAAAATTATGTCGCCGACACGAGCATTAACACGCGCCGTTAAGCCTTTTTCACTGGCTACTCCAACTCCCCCAACACAGCCGGTAAGTCGGTCACCTATCACCATGTCCCCACCGATTCGTAAGGTGCTGCCAGTGATTAGCGGTACATTCATGACTTCAGATACCGCCCCGATTCCTGCGGTATAGTCAAAAACCTTTGAGATATCACCGTCATCAGCAACGTGAATATCTGAGAACAAAGCAACGGGCTGCGCACCCATAACATAGAGATCCCGCAGTGATGCACGGGTTACGTGGAACCCAGCAAGAAATGGAAAATCGCTCAAGCGTGAGTGCATTCCGTCTACGGTAACGACAACCAGGTCTCCCTGGGCCTTCACCACCCCCGAATCATCAAGTTGATCGGAGCCAACAATAGCACTTGTTTTGCCGATGATGCTCGCTATTTTTTCATGTACAAAGAAGTCGCCAGAGCCCCGTGAACCGACACCGAAATTGCCCATTGTGACTCCGGAAAGTTCTCGTTCGCAGAGAGTCTGTTGCGCTTCATCAACGACCGCTTGAGCTAAACGGAGCGCTTTTTCCCTCGCAATGTCACGTACTTCCAATATTCGCTCGACCAGCGTGAGCTCGATGTCTTTTCGTGCTATTCCGCGCCTCAGCGCTGTTTTCGCATATCCTTCGAGATCCATTAACACAACTCCACGAAGTTCTTTAATATTCGAAAACCGACCGTTGAAGACTTCTCTGGGTGGAATTGCGTGCCAAAGACGCTTCCGCTGGCAATAACAGCGGCAAAATCGGCGCCA
>DASVJT010000037.1:0-3625 GCA_036385775.1 archaeon | reverse complement strand
ACCTTCTCCACGATTTCCGACATCTTAAGCCCCAGCAAACGTTTGAAGTGCCTCTTTTTCTACAAAATGAAGTGATGCCGGAATGACAAGAATGTGCATCGGGGGGCCGAAGTCATATTCTTTAAGCTTCCCCAACGTGTCTGCTCTCACTGTCGGTGAGCTCGACCCCGCCCTAGCTATGCCAACTCCCAGTAACGAGGCCAATTTGTCCCGGCCGTTCTCATGTTCACTGTGAAGCAGCAATTCAATCCCCTGTCCAAGCGTCATTAATTCATCCTGTATATCCAAAAAGAGCAACGTATGGAGGTCATTCCTTAGATTCAACGTGACCGTATTGTAAGGCATATCTGAGATTTCTTTGTAAGGAAAAGCAATAGTCGCCGATTTGCCAAAACGATAGTTTTGAAGGCCAGTCAATCCACAGACTGCTGTCGTGATCGACGCACCGTGAATAATTTGGGTGCTTATTCCTTGGTCATGCGCCCGTATTCTCAAAGCGACATGTGTCGTAGAAATCATCGCGTCGCCCGCAGCCAAGAAGGCAACATTCTTGTGCTTAGAATCTCTTAAAATGTTCTTTTCAGGAGCTTGCTCTACGTCTTCTCGATCAAGCAAATGGATTTCGCGCTTATAGACTCCCTCAAGTTTCTTAATTGTCGTTCCTATCAGCCTTGAAGTATAAAATTCGGCGTAAATCACGTCGGCGTTTTCTATCGCTTTAAGTCCCTTCACTGATATATCGTCTTCATCAAATAGACCCAGACCAACGAATGTCAGCACCGAACTACCCCGATCCAAGAAAGAAGCCGGCAAATAGCTTGGTGTCAAATGCAATAGCTTTTTCTCTCTCGAATTAACAGCGTTGTCCTGTTTGCACGCATTGGTTGTGGAGAACCAGAAAAAAGATAACTTCAAGCGTTCTCTTATCGAGCGGATGCTCGAGTCGCAGAAAAGATGGTGCGTCGCTGTACCAAAACAAGAAGGTGAGCGGGTCAGGAGAGAGCTCAAGGAGCTTAGCCTCCTGGATGAAAGGTACAAAATAGAAGAGCGAAACGGACAGATTCATATACCGTTCAAAGGAGGGCCGCATGAACGCCGCTATAATGTGGAAGCATGCCACGTTGACCTTCGGCCGCAAACGCGTCTGAAGAAGCTTGGAATAAGTTACGATACAATTGGGGATATTGCAATAATCGGTTGGTTTGATGGTGCTCGAGCTGTCGCGACCGAACTTTTGAAGACGCAAAAAAACATTAAAGTTGTTTTCGCTGCGGTTAGCGGTGTAAGTGGCGAGTACAGACTGAAAGACCTTATCTGTGTTGCTGGCGAGAGACGGACGGAGACAGAACACAAAGAGTACGGCTCCAGACTGCTGATCGATGTCTCGAGAGTTTATTTCAGCCCACGCTTAGCTACAGAAAGACACCGCTTGGTTGAATTGGCGCAGTCGGATGAGGCCGTTGCTGATATGTTTGCTGGCGCCGGGCCTTTTACCATATTACTAGCAAAGAAAGTGAAAAACGCAATCGCCTTTGAGTTGAACCCTGCCGCTTTTCGTTACCTGAAAAGGAACATCGAATTGAACAAATTAGATAACGTCAAGGCTTGCTTGGGCGACGCAAAAGACCTAGCACCCAGATTTGCAGGTGTAGCAGATCGTGTTATTATGAATTTGCCGCATAGTGCCTTCAATTTCTTAGGCGAAGCCTTGACCATGCTCAGCAGCGATGGCGGCTTTGTCCATTACTACGATGTGAAACCTGAAAACGAATTTCCTAAAACCATTGAAAGAGTCAATGAGTTTGTCCAAAATCGTGATAGGAACGTTGAAACAATTCATCTTAAGAAGGTCAGATCATATGCTCCGCGTCAATATCATATTGCAATTGACCTTAAAATCGCTCCAAGTTGACTTGGCGCGCGGTTTCTTCGTTTGAGCTCGACGCAAACTCGAAAGCGAGATTTACTTTATCTGTGCAACCAGCGGGGCTCGCCTTTTGTGTGTAGCGCGCTGCACTTGCTCGGAGATTGCTTGAACTTGGCGCGATTCCACGCCCAGCAGTAGAGCTGTTTCCTCAACAGTTTTCTTCTTATCTATTAGTTCACACAAAATCTGATCGAGCAGCGAATAGGAGAGGCCTAGTTCTTCCTCATCTGTTTGTCCTATCCAAAGTCCAGCTGAGGGTGCCTTCGAAATTATTCTTTGTGGAATATTTAGATGCCGCGCCAGCTGAAATACCTGAGTCTTGTAAAGGCCACCTATAGGCAGAGTGTCCACACCGCCGTCCCCGTACTTGGTGAAGTAGCCAGTGAGCAGCTCTGTTCGATTGCCTGTTCCCAAAACTAGTCGGCGGTCAGCGTTCGATGCGGCGTAGTTGAGGGTCATCCTAATTCGAGGCTTCAAATTTGCCTCGGCTATCGAAAGTCGGTTGAGTGTTTGAGCATGCAGGATGGACTTCGCCGATTCTTTGAAGCAGTTGACTAGGTCATTGATTTCAATGATCGTAAACGAGAGGTTATACGATTCAGCGATAGACGTTGCATCGAGCACGTCTTGCTCTGACGTAACTCCTTTTTCAGGCAATATCAACGCTTTCGTATTTACAACGTCGTGCGCCAATGCCGCGACAACTGACGAATCTATCCCCCCACTCAAAGCAACAACTGCACCTCGAGCATTGGCTGATTGTACTCTAGCTTTTATGAAACGTTTGAGCTGTCTGAGGATCGTATCTAAAGCATCTTCATTCAACGCGAGGGGGTACATGGCTGAAACGGTTTAGTCACCGGCGCCAAAAATATCTTTGAGTGAGCTAAAGACCTTGGACTTACGGCTTGCTTTCACGATTGGTTCGCCACTTATAGATGCAAGCTCTTGAAAAAGCGCTTTTTCCCTTTTGGTCAGTTTCTTTGGAATCTCAACGACTAACGTCGTGTATTGACTACCCCGACTGCGCCCGTGAATGCTTGGGGCGCCTTTGTCTTTCAAACGTATCGTTGTACCGCTTTGCGTTCCTGCGTGAAGATCTACCTTTAAAGGACCATATACAGACGGTACTTCGATTTTCCCGCCCAACGCTGCCGTTGAGACGCTTATAGTTACGTCACAATAGATGTCATCGCCTTCGCGTTTGAACACGGGATGTGGTCTAACGTGTATAACTATAATCAAATCACCCGGGGGCCCGCCACGGACCCCTACAGAACCTTCACCAGCTTTTCGGATGTGTAATCCTGAATATGCCCCTTCTGGAACCTTGATAGGGACAGTCTTCGTAGATCTGACCCTTCCAGTACCATTACAATGCTTGCATTTGGTCTCGAATATTTTACCTTCACCTTGACACTCAGGGCAAGTTTCGATCCTGATAACCTGGCCCCCAAAGATGTTCTGAGCACGCTGTATCTCGCCTCTTCCACCACAGGAGGGGCACGTTTTTATATCACTGCCTGGTTCGGCGCCTGTTCCTGCGCAGTTATCACAGCGTTGATATCGAGATACTTTTAGTTTGACTTCAGCCCCAAAAATTGACTCTTCAAATGACACCTCGACGTCGGCTTGTAAATCAGGACCTCTTCGCGGACCTGACGGACGCGTCCTTGTTTGGGTTCCGAATGGACTGGT
>DASVJT010000036.1:0-5219 GCA_036385775.1 archaeon | reverse complement strand
GTAGGCGTTTGATTCTGCCCGTGTTGAAAACTGAGGGCCTTCTATGCAAACGTACGTTCCACCTTTTTTGATGGAACACCCACTCCGTTGCGCTGACTGCCACAACACTTGTGATAGGCTCTCACAAAAGGGGTCAGCCATACCTATATGAACGCAAATATCGTCAAAAAAGGTATTCGAACGAAGTTTAGTTCTGTCAAAGATTTGATCGGGAATAACGATTGAGAGGGGCTTTATATCTTCTTTTAGGCTGCCAACTGCTGAAATTGCGACGACATTTATGGCACCCAGAGTTTTTAGCGCGTAGATATTTGCACGATAATTTACGCGGCTTGGCGAAAAACGGTGCCCGGCTCCATGTCTTGCCAGAAAAGCACAAGCTTTTCCGCTGATCTGACCGAGGACTATATCGCTTGAGGGAAGGCCAAACGGTGTTTTTACTACAACCGTTGTTGGGTCGTCAAGGAGCTCAGGGTTGTAAAACCCCGAGCCACCGATGAATGCTATTTCTGCCTTCATTTCAACATCCAACCGCCCTCTTTCTGTTCTATAAGCTTCCGTCTTTGCATCTCGTTTAAGATCTCTGGGAGGCGTCCGGGCTGAGCGATGTTTAGTTGAATTGAATCGATCGAGAACAAATCGTTCAGTCCAGCTTTGATTGACTTTATGTTCCACACGTCTATTTTTCCTTTAGCCATCAGTTTCAGTATTAAGTCGATCATATCTTCGACAAAATTCCACGGGTACACGACCCACATCCAATCTTCGAGAAGCTCCGCGTAATAGTTGGGTGTAATTTTGGAAGTGAAGAGCAGTTGTAAAACGCCTGTTTTGCAGTCAGTCGGTTCCAGTTCTCTAACGTAATCTAAAGAGTGCTGAAGGCTTTTTCCTGTGTCTGCGATATCATCTACGATAAGCACCTGCTTTCCGCTAATCATTTCTTCTGCGAGGGGATATCGTACTTGACATTCATCTGCTAAGCGAGCAGTGCCAATATAATGCTCGACCTTAAGGCTGACCAGGTCGGAAATCCCGAGAAAGTCGCACAATATACGGCCAGCAAACCAGCCCCCGCGCGCTAATGCCACGATGACGTCTGGCTCATATCCCGACACGACTACCCTCGCTGACAAATCGCGGCACAGGTCGTAGATATAGTTCCAATTTGTCACTGCACATTTGATCTTTTCAGGACCAGTCATCGATCATCCGTCGAGAAATGATAATATTTATTTCTACCTATTCTATGTTCTAATGGAGTTGAAAAGGAATACCATAAAGAAAACGCTATTATGTAAGGTGGATTAAAGGAGTTTCCTATGCGACTTGAACGAGAAGACCTTAACGCAATAGGTGAAATTGTAGTTAGTCGCTATTTCAAGAAGAGCGGCTTTAATTATATCACAGTAAGTGATCCGAGGAGGATATTCAAAGCGTACCACGATGTCGACGAACAGTACAAAGCGTATCCTCACATGAGTCGCGACTGGTACGTCTCTAACTCGGTTGATAAAGATGCATACATCGCGCGAACGTGGAAGGAACTTAAGAAACTCGTAGATTTTTTGAATGGCTTGAGTGACAAGAAGCTCTACAATTTTGTAGTCCAAGCGAACAACGAGCTCATTTTAGCCAAAGTGGAAACTGAACGGTCAGAAGACTCAAAAGAGGCTATCACGATTGCGAGGAACCACAGTTATAAACTCTACCTTTTCAGAGTCAAAGTCCCCAGCAACCTCGAATACGACGTAGACTTACTAAACGGCAACTAATCGTCTGATCAAGGCGCAAGAGACTGAAGCCGCTTCTGCATGACAACGTATGACGCCTTCAAGTTCTGAAAGTTGTCAAAACTTGCTTTGAGCGCATCTAGTCTATCTTTATCCCTCTCGCCGTCAAAGTGCTTCGCAAAACTAACCATGTTTTTCATCGCGCGCGTGACTTCGTCGACAATTGTGATAGTGCTCGTTACTGCCGTCCGAGAAAGCGGGTTTAGGTCGACGGTTAGAACGACTTTCCCGAGCTTATTTAACGCTTGCGCCCTATCACCGTCTTCCAAGGGGGCGAACACCACGTCTGCCTTAAATATGCCTTGCCTATCAACTTTTGCCCTGTTGCTGGCTATGTGGTCGAGCTTGATGATTTCAAAGCCGGTTAGAACATTGGCAACCCCATACGCGTGCAAGTGATCTGTGATTCTTTTTATGCGCTCTTCAGATCGATGAAACAGATTAACCTCGACAGGAATGCCAGTTAACACGCAAAACTCAGCTATCTCTTCTGGAACAAGTGCTGCTGTGTTCCCATTTACCGACAGAATCGGGTAGCGTGCAGTGAGCAAATAGGCGCACGCAACATTAGAGGCGTTAAGCGCATTCTCGCTCGTTTGTTCCCCTAATATGTAATCGAAAGCCTCGCCTCTTCCATGTGCAATAAGGCCGTGAGCACTCGTTATACCTTTTTCATAGCCATCCACCAGCTTGTCGCGCAGCACAAGTGACTCATACCGAGGATGCTCTTTCGAAACCAATATGCTTCACCGAGGCTCGTTTGTTAGACATAGGGCGCTTCGCAACCCTTTGTATATAAATCTTCAGCGACAAACATATCTTTCGTGAGGGTTGTATCGGGAGACCTAAGTCGGAAGGAGCTCCTTTTAAACTCATTTAAGCTCGGCACAATAGACAAGGATCTGTTTGGTCCTACGCCACCTTCGGCGTTTGTTGGAAGATTCGGTTACCCCCAGGTTCTTGCGGGACCGTTGGTCTCACCAGTGGGTGAAGAGGTAGCCCTTAGTGACACGCCAGAAAAATGGCTTCATTTGAGCAGGGAAGAGATAATCGGGTTTAGATCTAATCTCGTTCGGTCTAATTTTAAGTTGAATGTTAAAGAAGCGCGCGATCCTGGCCGCTTACTGAAGGAGACGCAGGAGCTTGCTATGGCCGCCCTTCCTGTCGACGTTGAGGTGAAATTCTTAAAACCACCGCGGCGAAGTCTGCAGTTTGATGGCATCCTTACGCCTATGGGCCCGTCTGGAACTGTTACTGATATAGAAATAGTTGAGAATCCGCAAGTCCCTAAGAAAGTGGATGCGCTTGCCGATGATCGCGACATCAAAGCAACAGATGCAGCTGTCCTTTTGTACGAAGCTTCGGTATCTCCGCATCAGATCAGTCGGCTTCTGTCGGTTGGGATCTTAGGTAAGAAACGTTTGATTGTTCCTACGCGTTGGTCGATTACCGCCACTGACTCGATGCTAGGCGAGAATTTGCGCAAGCGGGTGCGGAACTATCCAGAGAACGCAGATGTTCAGCTTTTTGTTTCGGAAGCGTTTGGAAACCACTTCGAGATACTACTGCTCCCCCGAGCCTATGCTTTTGGTTGGACGGAAATGTGGGTATCGCAAGGGGGTAAGATCGAGTTGGGTGATTTGTATGAAGGTGCAATGGATAAGCCAGCCTATATGGACGGCGGGTACTACGCGGCGAGATTTTCAGCGCTCGAGTTTCTGGAACGCGTCAGAAGGCAGGCGGCTATTTACGTTGTACGTGAAGTAAAACCAACGTACGACATCCCTCTTGGGAGCTGGGTAATTCGAGAGCTCGTGAGGGATGCGTTCTCTCGGCAACCACTGATATTTGAGAACGTTTCTGATGCCCTTAGCAACATACGAACGCGTATCAATGTTCCAGCACAAACCCTTTTTTTGAAAAAGCATCTTTTGCAGACAAGGCTAATGCAATTCGAGTGAACGCCGGCGTACAACGATAGCAGTTACTCACGCAAAGCAAAGACGCCGCAAGAAGAAACCCAAAACTTATTACTTGTGGGGTGGATGTCATGCTTTAAGATCGGCATTAAACCGGTCTCGACGAATCAAACTGGAATGAGGGGTCCAAATGGCCGTAAAAGTAGCAATTAATGGTTATGGAAACATTGGTAAACGGGTTGCGGATGCAGTAGCTAAGCAGGAAGACATGGAATTAGTAGGGGTGGCAAAGACGCGGCCAAATTTTGAAGCCTTTGTCGCTAGTCAGAGGGGCTACCCCCTTTATGCATCCGGAGAGGACAAGATAGCAGCATTCAATGCTGCAGGCTTAGAAGTCGTTGGTACGACAATGGATATGTTGGGGGAAGCCGACGTTGTGGTTGATGCCACGCCAGAAGGGATGGGTGCGCAAAATCTGGAAGGAATCTACAAGAAGCTTGGAATTAAGGCCATATTTGAGGGTGGGGAGAAACATGACGCCATAGGGGCCTCATTCAACGCATACTGTAACTATCAAGACACTGTAGGTAAGGATTACGTTCGGGTTGTGTCCTGCAACACGACCGGTCTATGTCGCTCACTATCCGCTATCGATAGTGTAGCTGGCATTAAAAAAGCTCGAGTTGTGCTGGTAAGAAGGGGTGCAGACCCGGTTCAAATTAAGAAAGGACCGATTAACGCAATTATTCCAAACCCGCCGACCGTTCCTTCGCATCATGGTCCAGATGTCAATACTGTGATGCCAAAGTGGAATGTGGCGACGCTCGCCGTTCTCGTGCCGACAACACTTATGCATCAACATAATATCATGATCGAAGTCGAAAACGACGTCTCTCGCGAGGACGTGCTCAAGGAATTTTATAGTCGCAGGCGGTTAATGTTGGTGCGGGCTGGAGACGGCCTCGGTTCTACTGCGGAGATTATCGAGTTAAGCAGAGATTTGGGGCGACCACGCTATGACCTCTGGGAGATTGCGATTTGGGAAGAGAGCGTCAACGTTGTTGACAATGAGGTATTCTATATGCAGGGTGTGCATCAAGAGGCCGATATAATCTTGGATAATATTGACTGCATTAGGGCGATCACTGGCACTGAAAAAGACGCAACAGCATCTATTCGGAAAACTGACAAAGCAATGGGAGTTATGGGCTCCTTTAGGCCACCACAATGTCTTCTGGATAACCCTGAGGAACTTCGAGAAATTCACAGCAAGGTGTGGGGGATCGAGTAACTAACAACATTCAACCGCGCAAAAATTGTATCGTTGAAAAAACGCTCAATTCTGACCGATTAGAAATGCAGTAGACGCTCAAACTATGTTAGATTTTCTAACTATTGACGATGTGGAAGTGAAAGGCAAAACTGTGCTTCTCCGTGTGGACATTAATGTGCCAGTTGATCAGGGTAGTCTGCGAATCTCAGAATCAAAGCGTATTGAGGCGGTAAGTAA
>DASVJT010000035.1:0-1851 GCA_036385775.1 archaeon | reverse complement strand
CAGATCGCCGTAGCCAACGGTGGTCAGGGTCTGCGCCGCCCACCACCCAGCAGCAGGAATGCTTGAAAAATCGCGCGGGTCTGAGGCGTGCTCGATAATGAACATGAAACTTGAGAACGTTATCAGCAAGATGAGGTCGATAGCAAGCGCCGTAACGAGCTCGTTTTTTTTCGCTTTCAGAACGTCGGTGACGAAGTTGAATACACTGGAATACGTGAGCAACTTGAGGATGATAAGAATTATCGCCGCATTTACGAATACGTCCGCTCCTGGAAAGAATGGCTTGGCATAAAAGGGCACAATGACAAGCAGGTTGACGAGCAGGGATGTGGTAAAAAGACATTTTAGTCTGCCTTTTATCGGACCTCTAAACCGCGGATCTACGGTGCACGACCACACTCGGAGCAGCAGTTCGATGGTAAAAACCACGATTGCAAAGGCAAATATAGCGTTAAAAAGGTCGTGATATCTTTGGTATACGTCGCTGTAGCTGGCTAGTATGATGACAACTACGAGTAACCAGATCAGCGCCATCAAAAAGAAGCGTACGCGTGTAGCTGTGGAAGCATCTCGATGACGCGCTGCAACAATGCGGGCCTCGCCTACAGGGATAGGCTGAAAGATCGCATGTACACGGTGCTTCAGTTCTTCATTCTGCTTGGACATATTCGGCTGCGAGGTTTTGAATCGAAGTAGTAAACGTCAATTTGCATATAAATGCGTTGTGATCTTCCAGGAGCGCTATTTCGCGTTTGAAGTCGCGAGGGGGTGGCAGCTTATTAACACGTTTTCGGTTCTGGGTTTGTAACCTGTTTGAAAAGTCAAGCTTAAGATATGGTACTCGCTGACGGCGAGGCATATGAAGATCTGGCTGTGGGATAACAGCTGCTAAGCAAGCCCCCCGTTGATTCCGAGCTTGGCTCCGATTTGCTATAGAGAGCAAGTTTATGGACAGTGTTACAAGCAAGAAGAAAGTTGAATGGGGTAACGAAGTTCTATTCCTTAAGTCTTTGTAAAATGGGGGGGTAAGCCGACCTTTTTAACCAGTTAGTTTTACGACGCTCATTTTAACAGCATCTGATTGAGGCTTTGTTGAAGAAGTGCTTGTACCTTACTTTTTCAACACGCGGCAGTTAATCAACAAAGCTCCTGATTGACCAACTTTTATATATAATCAAAACTAACTATAAGTTAGTGTTACGATCTATCACACCGTGACACGCTACGAAACAGCAATGGACGAAGCAGCACTCCTGGATATCCTCGGCAATGAGAATCGCCGCAACATTTTAAAATTGCTGTCGCTGCGGCCATTTTACGTGACCGAGATATCAGAAAGACTGCAAGTTGCCCCTAAGGCGGTGATCAGTCACCTCGGTATGCTCGAGCGGGCAGGGATTATCCGGTTTTTTGTAGACGAGCGACGCCGGAAGTACTTTCACATCGCCGATAATCAGCAGCTCGAGATTCAAATCTCTCCGTTTAGCTATAGGGTCGAATCCGCTGACGCCGCACAAAGCGAATCAACCGTTGTAGAGTTCTCAACTCCAATCGGCGAAATACAAATCAAAACGAACAGTTTGGCCGACGTTACCGAGACTCTCGATAGCTTGAGGAGGGCCAATCGGGAGCTGACGGGGGCGCAGAGAAGGGTCCAAGAGCTGATCAATGAAGTCATGGAACGCGGTGCAAGGAAGATCGACGCAATATCGCACGACTTCGTTGAATACGACATCCTTTCTATGCTGCTTACAGGGCCCAAGACGGCTGAGCAGCTGTCTAAGGGGCTCGCGATACCTGGTCAAATACTCGTTGAGCGGCTGCATAACCTTGAAAAACGAGGGAAAATCA
>DASVJT010000034.1:0-6291 GCA_036385775.1 archaeon | reverse complement strand
AATTATCCTTATCGGGTCATCTACTGGCCGCGATGGCCTTGGTGGTGCATCGTTTGCTTCTCGTGATCTCAGTGAAGAATCAGAAGCATCTGATCGTCCTTCGGTCCAAATAGGCGATCCTTATACCGAAAAACTGCTTATTGATGCAACGCTAGAAGCGATCAACCAAGGTTACGTTTTGGCATGTCGTGATCTTGGGGCTGCTGGTTTGTCGGGTGCATCTTCCGAGATGTGTTCAACGCTTGGCGGACGTATTACGTTAGACGCCATTCCTTTGAGAGAGACCGGAATGACGCCTCGAGAGATATTAGTGTCAGAGTCACAAGAACGAATGGTTTTAGAGGTTGCGCCGGAGCACGTTGATGATGTGCTTGCCATCGCCCGTAAATACGATTTAAATGGTGCCGTCATTGGTGAAGTGATCGAAGAACCATATTATGTCGTTGAGTTTCGTGGCGAGATTGTTGCAAATATCCCGATAAAACTGCTCACTGAGGGGGCGCCGCTTTGTATACCAGAGTTCCCAAAGGTGGAACGACCAAGCAAAAAGCCGGCAGTCCGTGGAGTCACACTTCAAGAAAAGGCATTGGAAGTGTTTAACTCGTTAAACATCGCTTCAAAAGAGTGGGTTTATAGCCAGTATGATCATGAGGTCCAAACGCGGACCATTGTCAAGCCAGGCGAAGGCGCTGCAGTTATCTCGATAAACGCTTCTCTAGGTATCGCGCTATCTTCTGGTTGTAATCCTACGCAAGTGGCGGCAAATCCATTTAACGGAGCGGCTGTCACTGTTTTAGAAAATGCAATGAATTTAGCGGTAAAGGGAGCGACACCAATCGCTTTTGTCAACTGTCTCAACTTCGGTAATCCAGAAAAGGAAGCGATCTTTTACCAGCTTGAACAAGCTGTAAACGGACTTTCTTACGCTGCACGCATCATCGAAACGCCCATTGTTGGTGGAAATGTTTCGCTATATAATGAAAGTGAAGAGTTCCACACCGCCATAATCCCAACACCTTCAATCGGAATGGTAGGAATTCTTAACGACGTATCTAAGGTCCCCTCAGCTTTTTTCAACCAAGAAGGAGACGCCATAATAATAGTCGGCGACACTTATCCAGAATATGGAGGATCGGAGTTCGCTGAACTTTTTGGGATAGAGGGTGTCGCTCCTAAGCCACGCATAGATACCAAGAAAAATATTAAAGCGCTTGTTGAGGCTATAGAAACCGGAAAAATCTCTTCTGCTAACGACATTGGACGCGGAGGTATTCTGATCGCGCTTGCACACATGTGTGCTGGTTTTGGCGCGAGCGTTGACTTAACTCATATCTTGGGGGAAGAAAACGAGTTGTTTTCAGAGACGTGTGGAAGGGCGATTTTGACCGTTAGAAACAAAGATCTCGATTCCATCCTAACTTCACTTGAGGAGCGAGGCGTCAAATTCGCTTCAATTGGAACTGTCGTGGAGGGGAGTCTCTCTATAACAATCGGCGATAACAAGCTAACATTCCCGTTAGAACTTGTCAAGCAGAGTCTCAATACCTTGAGTGACAGTATGAGGAGCTAAATAGGGCTTGCACCCGTGTCGCATCTACATCCAGTATGTTAAGCGTGAACCTGATATATGGAACGTACGGTGAGAGCGGGATCCGAACCAGCATTGAAAATACCAAGCGCATGTTGAGACTGCTGGAGCCAGACGGAATACGCTTTTACAAAAACGCTTTTAAAATTTGCGATGTATTACACGCACACACGTTCGGACCGATAGCAATTTTGTTAGTGCTTTTTCACAAAGCTTTACACAAAACAGTTATACTGCATGCACATACGACGCCACAAGATGTTGCGAACAGCTATTTTGCGTCAAACTTGATCAGCATCTGCTTAAAAGGGTATCTACACCTGTACTATAATCTAGCAGACGTCTGTATCGTTCCTTCCAAACACACTAAAGACGTCCTAATAAACACGCTGAAAATTAAGCGTAGAATTGAAGTAATCAGTAACGGCATTGATTTGAGCCTTTATGTGTGCAATGAGAGACGCGCTTCTGAATTTAAAGCGCAATACGCTTTGGACGGCCGACCGGTGGTACTCTCACTAGGATTAGTTTTTTTGCGAAAAGGCATAGTTGACTTCGTCACCGTCGCTAAGCGGCTCCCACATTTTCAGTTTGTTTGGGTTGGAAGAATCGTTACATGGCCGTTTTTCCCCCTCGCTGCTAGAAAAGTTATCGCAACTGCTCCGAAAAATGTACTGTTTACCGGCAGAGTGAACAATATTTGCAAAGCGCTAAGTGCGGCTAAAGTCTTTGTTTTTCCCAGCTACGAGGAAAATCAAGGGATTGCTGTTCTTGAAGCAGCTGCATGTGGCTTACCGCTAATCTTACGCGATTTACCAGTTTATAGCGACTTCGTTGATAGGCAGAATTGTATCAAATTCACGACAATTGATGGATTTGAAACTGCAATCACGGAACTTATAAAACACGAGTCAGTTGCACAAACGCTCGGCGAAAACGCACGAGAGACTGCACAAATTCACGATGTCCATGTGCTGAGCAAAAGGCTGCTTCAGGTCTATCAAATGGGAAAAAGACTTAGTGCTGCATAGTTAAGCGAAGTAGCTTAAAAGGAAAGCTTTATAGGCCAAATGTCCTCTACTACCTCTGTTCAAAAAAGCTGAGGAATTCAAATTGCACATAGGTGAAGCTTTAATTGGCAACGAACCTGAAATGGCCCACGTTGATCTCCTTATAGGAAAGAAGGATGGCCCAGTAGGGCAAGCATTTGCTAGTGGATTATCGCACCTTTCTCAGGGGCACACCCCGCTTCTTGCTGTAATTAAACCAAATTTGTTGACAAAGCCTGCAACCCTCATTGTGCCTAAGGTTACGCTACAAGACTCAGAACAGATAAAGAAGTTATTCGGCCCCGCTCAAGCTGCTGTTGCAAAAGCAGTCGCAGACGCTGTCGAAGACGGAGTTATCGCAAAGGAACTGTGCGAGCAATACGTACTTATCGTATCAGTCTATGTGCATCCCGATGCGCAGGACTATGAAAAAATTTATCGTTATAACTACGGTGCTACGAAGTTGGCAATAAAACGAGCATTAAGCGACTTTCCTTCGGTGGAAAAGGTTCTCTACGAAAAAGACCGGTCTCTCCACCCGGTCATGGGATTCAAAGTCACGCGTCTATGGGACCCACCGTACCTGCAAGTAGCATTAGATTTGACTGAGATAAGCTCAGTATTAAACGTTATAGATCAACTGCCTATAAGCGATCATATAATCCTTGAAGCGGGAACGCCCCTTATCAAGCGTTATGGGCTAGGAATCATCAAAGAAATGCGAAAAGCTCGATCGAGTGCCTTTATCGTAGCTGACCTAAAAACCCTTGATACCGGGAACCTAGAAGCGCGATTAGCTGCGGATGAGGCTGCGGATGCAGTTGTGGTTTCTGGACTTGCACCTACATCAACGATTGACAAGGCTATAGAAGAAGCAAACAAGACTGGTATTTACGTTATTATAGATATGTTAAATGTCGATAAGCCAGAAGACGTACTAAAGGCGCTGAAGACTAAACCCGATATCGTAGAACTTCACCGAGCAATAGACGCTGAGGATACGGCACACGCTTGGGGCAACATCGCTAACGTAAAGAAATACACAAAATTAGTCGCCGTAGCAGGAGGGATACGACAAAACAACGTAGAAGATGCTCTAAAGTCGGGAGCGGACATCCTGGTAGTCGGACGTGCCATTACGGCAGCACGAGACGTAGAAGGTGCTGCACGCGTATTTCTAGAAGGATTAAAGCAGAGCGATATCGATCAATATAGGGTTAAAACTGACTTTTAGGTCAAGAGTGCTAGTTCCGTCACGTCGGTTTCGCCCTATATCAACATGTACTTTTTTTAGCTGGCACACACGGGAAACAAGTGTCAAATTATGTTGTCTTGATAATTTTTGGGAACGAAAATATTTCGTAGTGGCTAACTAACGAACAACGCTAAAACGGCGGTTAAGCCCAGTATGGAGGTTTGAGCGTGAAAACATTAATTGTAGTGAATTTTAAGACGTATGCAGAGAGCACAGGAGCCAACGCCGTGCAATTAGCAACGATCGCAGAAAAAGTCTCTATAGACTCAGGCGTCACAATAATAGTAGTTCCGCAAGTGGTCGATGTATTTCAAATAGCGCATCAAGTACGCATTCCAGTGTACGCGCAGCACGTCGATGGGATACAATTTGGGGGCAATACAGGGCATATTCTAGCTGAAGCACTTGCAGAGGCTGGAGCACTCGGGACGTTGATTAACCACTCTGAGAGGCGCCTTAACTTAGCAGAAATAGATGCAGCAAATCAAGCCGCTAAGCGTGTTCGCTTAACTACCATAATCTGCACTAACAACATAACAACGACCAAGGCAGCCGCTTCGCTACGCCCAGATTTCGTGGCTATTGAGCCTCCTGAGCTAATTGGCTCGGGGATACCAGTATCAAAAGCAAATCCAGAAGTGGTTACGGGGGCCGTGGAAGCCGCATCTGGCGTAAAAGTCCTCTGTGGCGCAGGCATCTCAAAAGGGGAAGATGTGAAGGCTGCAATCGAGCTTGGAACCGATGGTGTGCTTCTTGCTTCAGGCGTTACTAAGGCAGATAATCCTGAGGCGGCTCTGCGAGGCTTAGTTGAGTTTATCTGACAAGAAGGCAAGAAAGCAAGTGACCTATAGAAAGACCTGATGAGACTATCAAGTGAAAGTCGCAACTCTCTCGCGCGGGAAAAAGCGAACTTAATTCGCCTGTTACTAAAGACGCCTACACCCGTAATCGCTGATGCCATGGACGGCCGTAACACGTTGAGTTGCCTACGACCTGTTTTACCAAGCATGGCAATTATAGGCCCCGTAGTAACTGTCAAAACCGACCCGACGGACTGGGGAACTGTAGTAAGTGCAATAGAAGCTGCTTCGCAGCGTGACGTGCTTTTTATTGACAGTTCTGGGTCAAACGTAGCTGTTTGGGGGGGAATCACATCGCGCGCTGCGCAACAGCGGGGGGTCGCCGGAACAATAGTTTATGGAAGCTGTCGTGATATTCCAACTATAGAAACCCTTCAGTATCCGGTGTGGGCAAAAGGGATTACTGCACGAGCTGGAAGACCTTTTAATAGGGGGAAGGTGAACGTCAAGATAAACATCGGCGGACTAGTGGTTAAACCGGGTGATCTAACAAAAGCTGACGTCCACGGAGTCGTTATAATTCCGTCGAACGAAGTAGCGTCAATCGCTAAAAGTGTTAAAGAGATATTAAGTAAGGAACGCTTTATAGAGCGAGGAATTAAAGAGGGGCACAATTTAAGTCAATTGCTGACAGATTTTCAATCCTGATACCCGTATATATAGCATTAGCCCCTAAAAAAAAACAATGGTTGGAAGTGTGCTCGCAGACGTTTTCCTGCACAAAATGCCAACATCACTACTGCTTACTATTCGAACGTACGATCGAACATATATCTCAGTGTTAGCTAAGGAATGTGACTGTACGTACCCTCATGCGGTGAAAACTCTTTGGACCATGGAAAAGCTCGGCTTAGTCCAATCGGAAAAGGTCGGCAGGGTAAAATACGTTCGGCTGACAGACCACGGCAAGACTGTTGCCGACTCACTTAATGCCCTTGTGCACACCTTGGACGTTAATGATGCACCGCGGAGAGATGACGTAGCATATATCAATCAAAAAATAAATAACGTTATTCATAAAGTTGAAACGATTCAAAAAGAGCTCGAGGCCAAAAATTACGTTAGCCGCGAAGAAGGCATACGCTTTAATCGACGACTTGGACCTTATTATCGTGAACTCAACGCGATCCGTCTTCTTTTAGAACCACGGCCTACCAGCCCGCTCCGCGCAAAAGTCGATGCGCTAACAAAGACGATAGACAAACTAAAAAAAGAGATAGCTACAAGACAGCCGTTACAACCTGCAGCTACCTGATTGGATAGAAGTCCTTGACGCGTGTGGTATCGTCTAAAAATGGCGTTGAGGCTTCATATAGGGTGGTATCAGTACTTGCGACAATCGTATGTCTTTCGTAAGGTTTTATATGGATCGTGTCTCCGGTCTCGAAATACTCTTTCCGATCGTCAAATTCAATATAACCAGTCCCTCGCATAATGAGCATGGTTTCGTCTTTGTTCTCGTGAAAGTGATAAGACGATTGGTATCCTTCACGAATATACAGCTCTTTTAGCAAATAAAGCTCAGTAATTATCTGTACC
>DASVJT010000033.1:0-2126 GCA_036385775.1 archaeon | reverse complement strand
CATGACGCGGGCGTTCCAACGAGGGGAGGACTTACACAGGCTGACCGCATCGCTCGTGCTCGATACGCCCCTTGACCAGGTGACGAAGGACGAGCGCCTTATCGCAAAGGTGCTGAACATCGGTCTTATCTACGGAATGGGTGCACGGAGCTTACGACGATACGCGAATTACATCTACGGTGTCCACTTCACCCTCGAAGATGCGTTTGAATTTCGTAGGCGTTTCTTTGATGCGTACTCAGGCGTGCGGGCGTTTCACCGGCGTATGGGCACCACGCCACTGGTATCTATCCGGACCCTTAGTGGAAGAATACGTAGGTGGGCAGACGGGCAAGATCCAAAGCTGACTGAACTGCTGAACACCAGGGTACAAGGGACTGCCGCGGATATTATGAAACGGGCGGTGACCTCCCTCCACGAAGCGCTCAGCGCGAGAGCTAAAATTGTCTGCTGTGTGCACGACGAGTTGCTAGTCGAAGCGCCACAGACACGCGCTGCTGAGGTCGCTGAGACCGTCGCCTACCACATGCGAATGGCGGGGAATGAGTTTCTGCGAAATGTCCCGCTTGATGTCGACGTGGCGATAGCTCGGAGCTGGGCCGAGAAGAAGTGACGTTTGCCGGAGATCCTTCGCACTTTTGTCGAGAGAACTCTCTGGGTGCGTGGGTAATACCGTCGGAAAACGGCGTTCTTCCTATCCAGATCACACTCTTCGGACTTTTTTGAGCTCAACAGGTTTAAACCGTGCACACCCCTCGGGACGATAGGATTCGTGGCTGGCAAACCGCCGCGCCGGTTCCATTTTTTCGGGCACCGGGCAAAGCTCATAGAAGTGCTTACACGAAAGACACAGCAACATCGCGATCTACTCGGTTTTGCGTGCAGTTGTGTTTTTCGCAAGCAAGTGGTGAAACTAACAAGGCTGTGTGACTATGCAGCGACGTGCTCACTCTTGTCAACATCGAAGCTCCTCGCAAATGTTATCTGGAAAGAAAAGGGCTTTACATTGTTGCAGAGTTCTCCTGTAAAGGATTGGACACGTCAGGGGTATTCAACTACATCGGTGGCATAAACGATCTTCGGCCAAATGACAATGACTTGCACGACATGCGGGAGTTTGCTCGTATGCTCCTCAAGCACCCTCACGCGAAACGGACTGAATCGCCGGACTGATTGAAAGGAGTGCTCAGATGAAGCAATGGTACGCAGAACTATTCGAAAACTCAGCGATGTCGTATGACCAACAGCCGTTTGTCAAGGGCGCACACGGCGAAGTTGACTTTATAGAAGAAGAACTCGGATTTAATAGGAGCGCCACCATCTTGGATATAGGGTGTGGAACTGGTCGACACGCCATTGAACTGGCAAAAAGAGGATACGCAGTAACCGCCGTCGATTTGTCCACGTCGCAGTTGGACCTTGCGCGCGAGAAAGCCATAGCAGCAAACGTGACCGTTCAGTTTGTGGAAGCCGACGCTCGTCATCTTAACTATAGCGGTCAATTTGACGCTGTGATTATAGTTTGTGAGGGTGCGTTTCCTTTAATGGAAACGGACGAGATGAATTTTGAGATACTAAAGAACGCATTCCGTGCGCTCAGACAAGGCGGCGTGTTTATCCTTACCACTCTGAACGGACTGTTTCCTTTGTTCCATTCTGTCAGGGACTACATTAACGAGCATCAAGATCAAGACACCATCAAGGCGAGCTCGTTCGATCTTATGACGTTTCGAGACTATTCAGAATACGAACACGTTGACGACGATGGAAACAAGCGCCTAATCAAATGCAACGAGCGCTACTACGTTCCGTCGGAAATTATGTGGCTGCTAAAAATGGTCGGATTCTCAGAAATCGATATATATGCAGCTGAACTGGGAAATTGGAGCCGCGATAAAAAACTGACCCCGGAAGATTTGGAAATGTTAGTGGTTACAAAAAAAGAGTAAGAGGCTCGCAAAGGGTGCGTGAAAATGAAATCATTATGGAAAGGATCAATAGCGTTTGGACTTGTGAACATTCCCATAAAACTTTACTCAGCGATCGAACAAAAGCCACTTAAAACGCGGCTCTTGCACAAAGATAAGCTCTCACCGATACGATATAAGAAATGGTGCGACGCGTGC
>DASVJT010000032.1:0-2268 GCA_036385775.1 archaeon | reverse complement strand
TCTCAAAAGCCGCACCGATCAGTACTGGCGTCGAAGCGGCACTTAAAACCGGCGTGACACTCATCTGCTTTGCTAATGAGCGTCAGTTTGCGGCCTATTCACATGAGGAAAGGCTAGTCTAGCAATCGCCAGCGTGTTTTTACGATGCCGATCGATTTCAACAACATTCAAATGAACCTGCAATAAGAGCTTGGCTGTTGTGAGTTCGCACTTTATGCACGATCGCACAGATTTTCTTGAACACGTCTAGCGGCGTGAAGAGAAATTGTGCATAGATCGCATTGTAAAGAAGGGTACGATTGTGCGCAACAGCAGCCTCAGTTTCAAATCTCGCGCTTCGATTTTATCACAAATATGCCAACTTGAGATAGCAAATTCTGAAAATGTTTTGCGGCCTTTCCCGTCGCACAGCTTCGTAAACCGATGAGTTGTTCGATCATTATATGCCTCATTCTGCAAAATACCTCGAAATCACTGATGGTTGATAGATGAATATTGGGCGTATCATACCAGTCACGCGGCAAGAAATCAGCCTTTGGCATTTGCCCTTTACTCAGAAGATGCCATCGTATCTTGTAGTGGCCAAAGTTAGGAAAGCTCACAATCGCCCTGTTTCCAACACGGAGCATCTCGTTAATAACAAGCGTCGGTTTATGCACGACTTGGAGGGTCTGATTCAATACGATGTAGTCAAAAGAGCCGTCGTCATAGTCGCTGAGCCCTTCGTCGATATCACCATGAAAGACGGTAAGGCCTTTGCGCACACAAGCAGCAATGCAGCGATCGTTAATTTCAACGCCACGAACGTCCGTCATACCCCCCCGCTTGAGCTTGAGCAGCAAATCGCCATTCCCACAACCGAGTTCAAGGACTCGTGAGCCTGCAGGGATGAGGCTTACAATGATATCCTGATCATATCGTTGCACTGCTGTCACCTCGACACGTTATCCAAGAAGCCTGGGATGAGCTCAGTGAGCGGCTCGACCTCGAGCAGAAAAGCGTCGTGTCCACTCCACGACTGTACCTCACAATAGGTGACGTCTTTATTTCTCCTGCGCAAGGACCTGACGAGCGCCCTTTGTTGCACGGGCGGGAAAAGCCAGTCCGATGAAAACGATATGATCAGCAGCTTTGCATTTATGGAAGAGATGTCAGGAAGGTCAAAATAATCCATCGACTTTGTTATGTAGAGGTACGAGTTAGCGTCAAATCGTTCAACAAACTTGTTACCCTTATAATGGAGATAGCTCTCCACCTCAAAGTCTTCGGAAAAGCTATAATGGTAGCTGTTAGTTTGCTTGAGCGCTCTGCCGAATTTCTCGTGCATCGATTCTTCGCTGAGATACGTAATATGGCCAATCATCCGCGCTAATGCAAGCCCGGCGTCCGGCGGTGTCCGGCCATAATAGTCGCCGTGACACCAATGCGGGTCTGACATGATTGCCTGCCGTCCCACCTCGTTAAATGCGATCGCTTGGGCGGAAAGGCGCTTGGCAGCCGCCAAAACTACGATCGACTGGACCAAATTCGGATAGTCGACCGCCCATTGAAGCGCCTGCATGCCGCCAAGTGACCCTCCGATCACGCTCATGAGGGTTTCTATTCCTAAGTGAGCAACGAGGTGTTTTTGTGCCCGCACCATATCTCCAACAGTAATCACAGGGAAGCTGAGGCCATAAGGATGCCCCGTCGTAGGATCGACGCTGCCCGGCCCTGTTGATCCGCTGCACCCCCCTAGAACATTTGAACAAATCACAAAGTAGCGATCGGTGTCAAGCGCTCTTCCAGGCCCGATGAAATCCTCCCACCAACCGTGCTCGCCTTTATCGTCGGTGAAGCCCGCGTGAGCGCTGCCTGAGAGAGCGTGCAGAAGCAGTATCGCGTTGTCTTTGGCAGCGTTTAACTGACCGTACGTTTCGTATGCGATCGTTACCGGCGAAAGCGTCCGTCCGCAATCTAGCTCGAGAGCGTCAAACGTATGATATCTAGTCCGTGGAATAGCGTCTACGACGTGCATGAAAGTGCTTGGTCTATATCCTCAATGATGTCAGCGACGTCTTCGATGCCGACGGAAAGTCGTATGAAGTCATCGCTGAGTCCCGCCGAGGCGCGCTCTTCGGGATTCAGTTGTTGGTGCGTAGTGCTAGCAGGATGAACGACGAGTGATTTTGCGTCTCCGATGTTAGCGAGGTGACTAAGAAGCTTCACGCTCTCGATGAACGTGACGGCGGCATCATACCCACCCTTGATGCCAAAGCCGACGAGAGC
>DASVJT010000031.1:0-8456 GCA_036385775.1 archaeon | reverse complement strand
CCGGTCTGTCACTATTAGAACGTCATGCTCGAGCAGTCTACGATGCTGGCTCACGACTTGCCTGACTTGGCGCCCGAATAAGGAAGAGCGAGATCACGATGCCGGCGATGGCCAGTGCGGCAACCGCAGAGAAAGCCGCTAAATAGCGTCCGACGAGGTCCCGCAACTGCCCAGCGAGAATCCTATGACGGCCCGGGCGCCATACGCGGTAAAGACGAGTCCATGATCGCCGAAAGAGGAGGTAACGGTCTTCATCTTGTTCTGAATCGCTGACTGCTTAAGTTACTGTAATTGCTCGTTTAATGGGGCGATTTTTTTCGGCGATGTTCTGAAGAGCGTCAGCAGCAGCCTTTTGAACGCGCTGATGAGCATCTTCGAGTGCTTCGTTGAGGGAGCCAATCGCACCAGGGTCTCCTAGTTGTCCAAGCGCCAAAGCTGCAGCCTCGCGAACGTCGATATACGGATCGCGCAGAGCTTTTATGAGGGGCTCAACCGCTTTTGTGTTGTTAATTTCCCCAAGTGCTACGGCTGCTGCTTGACGCACATTTTTGAAACTATCAGATAGCGCTTCAATGAGTGGCTGAACCGCTCGGGAATTTCTGAGCTGGCCGAGGGCTTCGGCTGCGGCCCGTCGGACGTCACTATTTTCGGCGTATAACGCGTGGATGAGTGGCTGAACCGCTCTGGAATTTCTGAGCTGGCCGAGGGCTTCGGCTGCGGCCCGTCGGACGTCTGTCGATTCGTCTCCCAAGGCGTGTATGAATGGGTCTAATGAACGCACGTCGTTTAATTGTTTAAGCGCACACGTTCCTGCAAAGCGTACGTGCCAGTCTTGATCTCTTAGGACAGATATGAGCGGTAGAACGGCGTTTGGAGTCCCCAGCTGGCCGAGGGCTTCGGCCGCGGCTCTGCGTGCGTTTTTATTCGTAGCTTGCAGCGTTCGAATCAACGCCTCTATTGATGGCTCTCCGAGGTAAACCAATCCCTTAACAGCAGCGAGTTGAACGCGCCGGTCATCATCATTTAAGCTCTCTATGAGCGGTAGAATGGCGCTTAGATTTCCCAGCTGGCCGAGAGCTTCGGCTGCGGCTCGGCGCACTTCGGTATCCTTTGAATGAAGTGCGGTAAAGAGGGGCTCTAATGCCTTGTGCCTCTTGAGAGCTGCCACGGCGCTTACACGCACACGCCCGTTTTCATCCTCCAAGGCCCCTTCGAGAGGAACGATTGCCCTTTGATCTGTAAGACTTCCAAGGGCTTCGATGGTTTCTCTGCGCCTGTTTTCATCGTGGTCGAAGCTAGGGTTGCCAAATTCGACGATGTGAGCTAGATTTTCAACGTCACTGTCATCGACCATTTTTGAAATATTGGGTTTGTTGTCGAAGATTCTCACGAATTCCAACCCCTACAAACGATTCGTCTTATCGATTATTAGTACGCCCATCGAACGTCATCTTAGAAGAGCGTATATGTTTTGAATCGCATAGACTTGAGTATTGGAGTAACCATACCAACTGGCCGACTTACAATCAACGACACATCGCAAAAAAAGCACTTAAAAAAACAGAAGCTTACCACTTATAAATAGCCTCAAAATCATTGCTAGTTCCTACGAAGATTGGTTGGCAGCCAAAGGCCCTACTGTCCCCGTTTAACCGACTTTTTCTGCAGAGAGGCTACACTACCTGACTTGAGGGTCGCATTAACTCCTCATCCCATCACGCTAAAGTCGTAGCCCTAACTACGTCAGAGGCTATACATCCAAAGCGACGGAAATAGCTAGCTTCTACTAAGAGCTAATTATCCGTAGGCATAGTGCTCTGCCTTCGCGCGCTTCGCGATTGTCAGGTGCAATCTCAAGAGCCTTTTTGAAAGCTACCATAGCCGCATCACTCTTGCCTAAACGCCCCAATGCACAGCCTTTGTCACTCCAGGCAGCTGCCATAGCTGGATCGGATTCAATCGCCTTTTCAAACTTGCTTAATGCGCCGTTATAGTCACCTTTTTCGTACAGAGCAACGCCATCATTGACCAGCTCATTTGCAGTTGACGGCTCCGCCGCTGTCTCTACGACAGCTTTCACTACGGACGCCGTTTCTACGACAGCTTTCTCTACGGACGCCGTCTCTACGACAGCTTTCTCTACGGCCGCCGTCTCTACGACAGCTTTCTCTACGGGCGCTGTCGATACGCTCTCAACAATGCTGGCCGGTTTTAGAACAGCAGTTCCACATTCCCTGCAAAAATTCGCTGTAGGGGTTAAAGGCGCTCCACAAGACTTACACAACTTTGTTTCGGTCATAAACTCAGTTTACATTATCGCAACAAAGCCATAAAGCTTACGTATCAGGTTAAGTCTAAAAGCAGACGATCTACTGCACGGAATCTAGATTCGAGCAGCCTTATCATTCAAAAATGGTTCGCATAAGTAAAATGCGATATCCGACAGGATCACCTTACATCACACAATAAAGCAGTCAGCATCTCGCGTTGACTCGGTCAATTGCCGTTAGAAGTCCATTGCATTAACTATCTGCTTGTTAAGCCGTGCACACTGGGCTTTAAGGTAATATTTGCTTTGCGCAATCTGTTGTCTCAGAAGTGCTTCCATCTCTTCTGCGGTCCGATACGTAAACGGATTAAGTTCCTGTAAGCGTTCTTGAGACAACCCCTCAACAGAGGTTGGTACAAGCACACTGTCACCCCAGAGCGGGTGTGGCTGATAATCAATTGCCCCGCGCGTGGCTTGAATCAAGAATAGCTGTGTCTCTTCGATGGTCGGGCCCGTCCCTCCGACAGGCTTCTTTTTACCATTCACTTCTTCAAAAAGAGTCTTTGCCAGCCAGACGGGTTCGTCACCAAGGTGCGTATCGCTCCAGACATATTTAGCGCCGACGCGTCCCGTCGTGTTGATCAGGTACGATTCGATCGGATTATCAGTCTTCACCCGCTCCTTCATAGAGGAATAAAATCGGTGGACGTGGGCTGCATTTCCAACGCCCATCGTGAATGGGAGACAATATCTAGATTCGTATTTCTCACCACCGACGCCCTCTCGGCCTTGCGCCGGGTGACCAATCGTTCTTCCGTCTGCGAGCACTTTTGCGGCGAACGCCGGATCATTCAGCTTAACCCACGCATAGTCTGAGATATACCCGGGACTGATGAATACTGCCATATTGAGCGGCCCAGCGGAGTCGACATTTCCATCGAAGTAGCCGGTATCTTCCAAGAAAATGATGCTACGCGCGTTTTGATTCAATTTTCCATGATACTGCAGTATTTCTCCACGAAAACTCACGTTTCCATGTTCGTCCCACTCAGTGTTTTCGTGAAGTGCGTTCGGCGACGTCCCGGCGTTATAAATGGCATGCTGCGTAACGTCGACGTCCTCTGTTTTAGTCCAGCAGCCCCGTTCTGGACTAGCTACTTGGTCCTCGAACACTGCCACGACGTCGTCATTTCTTATCAGTTGGTTAGAGATGAACGCAAGCGGATCAATTCCAAACTTATCGATATAGATCTGTGCAATCTTATCATCATAGACATAATGCCCGTGCGTGGATTTTCCGCTGCCTGTCAATCCCCACACACACATCACTATGTTCTTGCTCGTGCCGTCAACACGCTTGACCGTAAACTCTTTTAATGAAGCGTGCTCGCCTGTCCCCCCCCTTTTATAGACCTCATATATCCAGTGTGAAAGGAAGGCTTTCTTCGCTTCTCCCATATAAGACGAACCAACAACGATAGAGTAATTGTGGAAGGGAAACCTTATGACCTTGAGCATCTCGTTTTTCCCGGGCACATTGGGATTCTCAAGGTAGTGAGGAATCATAAAGAGCTGCGCTTCAGGTTGTGCATCAGGATCGCCCGGAAAATTCACCGCTTGCCAACGATATGCGATGTCAGGAAATTGCGAGTCGCAGTAGAGTCGACATTTCATTTCACCCTTTGAACCCTTTTGGCCGAGCGAGGCATCTGCCTGAATCATTGGCTGATCAAGAATGTGCTCCAACACGCGCAGCATCAATAGCTGATGCTCGATACGTAGATCCTCTTCGCGCTCGACAACGACGCTGCCAGCAGCACTTCGGCTCCAGATGTTTGATGCCCAGTTCCAAGAGCCATTTTTAAACTGCGTTCCGTAACATTTTGCTCGTTCTAAGAGATCAGATGGATTATTCTGGATGGGCGTCAAGCCCACCTTCTGTTTTTTCTCAATGATCTGGTCAAACAGCTTGGGAAAACTTTCTATCGTGATGTCATCAGTGGAAATTGGCATTAGAACCTCTGCGCTTCCGGGAGGCACTCCCGGAACTCTTGCTTACTCCTGTGCTAAAGAGTATATAACTTTCGTCAGCGAGTGTAAAACAACCATAAATGAGCTTTAACGTGTCCTTTGGCTCTTTACGCTCTGACGTTAATTCCCTGTGCTTACGCGAAACAGCGGTTGCAGGCTTCAAAATTACCAAGAAATCGCGGCCAAAAACGCCGAAAAAAATGAGCGGACCGAACAGAGCGCTTGAGAGATCAAACGACCGAAAGCAAGACGATCAGCAAAAATAGCTAATATCCCAACTAACAAGGGATATGACATTCGGGTACGTAATCGGTATCGCTACGCTGTAAGTTTGGCTGATGGAGCTCTGCTCTCACAAGCTAGGTGAGGCAAGCGATTAAGAGCGACAAAGAAGCTCGTTTAGCTGAAGAGGTCACCTTCGTACTTTGTAGCACCCATGCCCAGCGCCATTTCAACCGATTCCTGATCCTTCATTAGAAAGATCTTGTCGTCCCCAACTTCCTCGACGTCGACGCTGTTTTTTAGGATATCTTTATGTTTCTGAAATCGACCGATCGTTACGACGAACTCTTTAAGATTGTCGATTAAGGTAATATCATACCCTGCTGCCTGAAGGATGTCTTGAACCTTATCTAGGTCTGCCTCGGGGATTTCAAAACGATATTGTGCTCCGTTGTAGTAATCGCCTAACTGCTTGAAGAGTCCAGGATCGCCAAGGTACTGTTTAAAGACGTAATCGTTTTTGAGCTTAAATATGTTAATACCAGCCATTTCAACCACGGGATGATATGTTTACATGTATTTATCTCTATTTCCGTCAGACTAAAAAACGTCGCTCATCTGTGAAATCTCAATCGTCTTTTTGTTATTCCAAAAAAATCCACCACGAGAAAGGTTAACTTATATCAATAACAATATCAGGATAAGGAGTCGTTTCTTCTCCGGTCAGCTTGTCAAGATGATGTAATGATTAGAGACATCAGTGAATACTTTGAAAAATTAGAGGCTGAGCTTCAGGCCTGTTTTGCTATAGCCTCTGAAGCACGGAAAAACGGTGAAGATCCATCTCTCTCTCCCGAAATTCTGCCTGCTCGCGACCTTGCTGAGCGCGTTGAGAACCTCATTGGCATCCCTGGGATAGCGCAGCGCATAAGGCAGCTTAATGAAACAATGTCACGCGAGGAGGCTGCCCTCGAAATTGGTCTAGACTTTGCTAAGGGCGAATTCGGCACGTATGAGAGTAAAGTTCAAGTTGTAGAAAAGGCCGTCAGGACCGCGGTTGCGATGTTAACCGAGGGTGTGGTAGCAGCGCCGATCGAGGGGATTGCACGCGTAGAGCTCGGAAAGAATGACGATCAGACCGACTACCTTCAAATATTCTATTCCGGCCCCATAAGAAGTGCGGGTGGGACTGCTCAAGCCCTCTCTGTGTTAGTCGCCGACTACGTTAGGCACGCGGTCGGCATTGGCCGATACGTGCCACGGGCCGATGAAGTTGAACGATATGTTGAAGAGATTCCCCTTTACAAAACGCTTGTGAACCTGCAATACACGCCCCCGGCTGGTGACATCAGAACCATTGTCACGAATTGCCCTATCTGTATCAATGGCGAAGCAACGGAAAAGGAGGAGGTTTCAGGTTATCGAAACCTTGAACGTGTGAAAACGAACGCCGTTCGCGGTGGCATGGCGCTCGTCTTAGCAGAGGGACTGGCTCAGAAAGCGCCAAAAGTGAAGAAGTACGTGTCGCAGCTCGGATTGGACGGGTGGGAGTGGCTAGACGAGATTATTCACGTTAACGTGTCTGAAGAGGGGGGTGAAACAGGGTCAAAAATCGCAAAAAGGCGAGGCGGCGAAAGCACGATTGCCCCAAGCTGGAAGTACATGGAAGATATCATTGCGGGCCGACCGGTGTTCTCGCATCCTTCCCGAAAAGGGGGCTTTCGTCTTCGCTATGGACGAGCACGCAACACAGGCTTTGCCTCTGCCGGCATCAACCCCGCAACGATGGTCGTGCTCGGTGAGTTCCTCGCTCCGGGAACACAACTAAAGATGGAACGGCCAGGTAAGGCTGCTGGCATTTCTTCAGTCGATTCGATTGAAGGACCGACCGTTAAACTATATGACGGAAGCGTCTTCCGCATTGACTCGTACGACGCGGCCCTCAAACATCAAAACGATATCGACGAGATCCTCGATATTGGCGAGATTCTCGTAAACTACGGTGACTTCCTAGGCAATAACCATCCGCTGATCCCTTCACCGTACGTGCACGAATGGTGGGTGCAAGATCTCGAAGAAGGGGCTACGAGCTTGCACGAACCCGTCCCTTCTGTTAATGTAAAGGAACTCACCGCATCGGCCGCGTTGAACCTTTCGCGACACTTCAGTGTTCCATTGCACCCCAAGTTCACCTATTTATGGCACGACATAACGCTCAAACAGTTGACACAGCTCGCTGACTTTGTCAGCCAAACGGGCCAAATATCACAGGGCGACTTAACAGTTGAAGCCACGCACGATTCTGAAGCGCCGGTCGACCTCATTTTGCCTTGTGATCCCAAGATGAAGGAGCTGTTAGAAGCGCTGCTTGTCCCACACACTGTAACTGAAGAGCAAGTGATAATTAAAGACGCAGCGGCGTTCATCAAGAGTCTCGGGCTTACTGAATCACTAGGCAAGGAGTGGTTTTCTCTTAAAAGCCCGCGCATCAAGTCGACGATTGACGCAGTCACGCTGCTTAGCGAGATCGAAGTACGGAAACGCGCCCCATCAAGGATCGGGGGGCGTATGGGACGACCTGAGAAATCTCACGCCCGAGAGATGAAGCCCCCTCCGCATGTGCTCTTCCCTATCGGCAATTCAGGTGGGCGTGACCGATCTCTTCGAAGGGCGGCCGGATCATCAAAAGCGGCCGCCGAAAACGCCTCGGAAATTGACGCCCATTACCTCGGTGTTATTGACGTTGATGTAGGCGTCCGTCGCTGTCCAGCATGCCTGAACACAACCTATCAAACGCGCTGCGAATGCGGAGGTTTTACAGAGCCCGTTATTTTCTGTCCCACATGTTCGCGCGATCTGCGAAATGGGGGTGCGTGTCCAAAGTGCGGCAGACAAGGTGTCAGTCATCGGATCCAGTCTGTTGATTTGAGAAAGGTCTACCAGCAAGCGCTTGCCCGACTCGACGAAACGCCGCGATTCGACAGATTTAAAGGCGTCTTAGGCCTTATATCAAAAAACAAAACCCCAGAACCCCTAGAAAAGGGTATTTTACGCGCAAAGCATGAGATCTTCGTGTTCAAGGATGGAACCTGCAGATACGACTTAACTGACCTGCCCACAACGCACTTCACACCACGGGAGATCTCAGTTCCTGCGAGTAAACTCGTCGAGTTAGGGTACGAGGTGGAAGACGACGACCAGGTCGTTGAACTGGCTCCGCAGGATATCATACTATGTGAGGACTGCGGAGAGTGGCTTCTGCGCGTATCCAAGTTCATTGACGACCTGCTCGTCAAATATTATAAACGACCCCCTTACTACGAGGCAGATTCGAAAGAGGATCTCATTGGTGCATTGGTGATCGGGCTGGCACCTCACACAAGCGCTGGCGTATTAGGCCGCGTCATTGGTTTCACTCCTGCTTCAGCGGGCTTCGCTCATCCATTTTTCCACGCTTCAAAGCGTCGAAATTGTGATGGGGATGAGGACTGCGTCGTTCTTCTCTTGGACGGACTTTTAAACTTCTCTTTGTCATATCTGCCGGATCGTCGAGGGGGCAAAATGGACGCCCCACTCGTCTTGACGACGCGGATCGATCCGAAGGAGATCGATGCCGAAGCGCACAACCTCGACATAATTGAGCAGTATCCGCTTGAGTTCTACCGCGCAACCCTGCACTTCGAAGACCCGAAGCGGGTTCATGTAGCAACGGTGGCGTCACGATTGGGCACGAATGCCGAATACACAGGCTTTGAGTTTACCCATCAGTCGTCGTCGATTTCGCAAGGCCCCCTGAACAGCTCGTACAAAGTGCTTGAGTCTATGATGGAAAAAATGGAGATGCAGCTTGAACTTGCTCGTCGCATTCGCGCCGTAGACGAGCGAGACGTCGCAGAGCGCGTTATCAAGACGCACTTTCTCCCCGACCTTATTG
>DASVJT010000030.1:0-4958 GCA_036385775.1 archaeon | reverse complement strand
CCTAAGGTTGTTACTTCCTCAGGAACTACGACGACCTCGGCGACCGCACAGTTGCGCTTTATCTCCTTGATTTCAATCTTAACTGAATCGTTGATCTTTGTGTTTGGAACAAAGACCACAAGCCCGCTAATGCGCGCAATGCCGTCTCCTTGTCGAGCAGTATCTTCAATCTTTACGTCGTGTGTGTCGCCAACTTTCACTGGGGAGTCGTCAGACGCTCCACTTCCGTAACTTCCAAAACTACTGCGATAATTACTGTTATTCGATTTGTACACGTTTCACCTCCTTTTCTTACTGTATAACCATATGTGTGGATTACGTATAGTCTTATGCTACGTTGGTGTGATTCGTGCTCGTGTTCTTGCGTTTAGGCAATGCACGAGGAGAGCGAAGCGATGCTTTCCCCGAAGCAATTGCCGAAGAGATCTTGTTCAATAAAATATCGCACAAAAAATCTTACACTGCTAAGATGCTCTCGAAAATTACACCCACTATTATGCAAAGTTATCTTGCCAAGCGGGCAACGAACCCACCTTGATTAGCGTAAGGATAAGATATGTCGCGGCAGAGGGATCCTTCAAGCTTGCTGGGCTGTCAAGAATGTTATGTAAGATCCGATAGCGTTGTGGGGCTATTTCATCGATCTAAAATTTCACGATATACCTTACGCATATTCGTTTCGCTTAATAAAAAGCTAAACCTGCGGAGTTTTAGTTTCATGTCTAATAGACATTTGTCACAGACTGGTTCCGCTCCTTTGTAAGTCTTCTCGCAAAACTCACAGACTTTCGGAGTCGGGTCATTTTCAATCCTTGTCTTAAGATCAAAGTTCACAATATATGCGTTGATTGCTTGAAGTGCTGTGATTAGCTCTTTTTTGCATATGGATAAACATTGATCCTCGTCGTCATCAGTCCAGTCGGCCCATTCCGTTTGTAGCTTTTTGTGAATTTGTTCGAGGTCCATCGTGTCCATGAGATCACTTATACCATTACACTCACTCTACTTGATTATCCTTTTTATTCTACCCGAAGAAAACGAGTCCAAAACCCTGGAGCAGGAAGAAACAAACTCCACAGCCCACTCACACAGAATGCTTGCTTGGGCGTCTGTTCACAGTTACTTTATCATTTCTATTTTGGCGTATCGTTTCCTAGTTAGCCTTGATTCCGAGTTCTTTCCCAGAGCCGTGTCACCCAAGAGAGGATCCCTATACTTTTCACAATCTCGGAGTTATAGTCGCTAGAACTACGTAGACCGTCTTTTTTTGTGGTGCCAATTTCTAAGACCTCCTCAAGAAAGAACGAAACGTCGCCGTTCACCACCCATCCGTCAAATAGTCTCGAACTTTCCTGAATTTGCTTCCTTTCCATTGAACACGTAGAGGAGGAGTTGCACAACTCAAACGACCTTGACCTTATATGATTTAACCCCAAAGCTCAACAATGAGCGAGATTTGCATTTAACCGGTGGCTGCCCAAGGGACCTATCCTCCTCGATTACGTCTGACCCCAACTCACCGAGGTCGAGCTTATGCCACGGGGTAGATATTAGTGGCGTTTCCTCTTTCCCCTCAACGCTCCAGTTGTGCGGTTCCCAGCACATGTACATGCAAACATAATCCTTGGGAAGGCAACGTTGCTTGTCATCGGGGGAAAGCGAACTACGGTCGACGATATCCAATCGTCTGTCGATACACTCCTTCAACTCTTTCTTCATCTGTCTGATGTCTAGGATAATTTTTGTATCGACTACATTTTCGGAGCAATGACGCATTACGTACGACATAAGCGATCCATCCCAAAGAGGGCTAACGGCAAAGTGCGACTTGTTTCGTACTTCCGACACTCTTTCGATGAGTTTGTGTTCCAACGCCCAGATCTTTATTCGTCGCACCGTTATTTCAGCTGTAAGCTCCTCACATAGCTGTTCGATCGGCGTCGATCCCGCACAAAGTACGTCGAATGCCCGCATAAAGCCCTGGTCTGCATTTATTTTGATCAGGCCTATGCTGAGCTGAGTCATACCATGAACCGGAATAAGAGGGTCGATAACTATCGGTTCGATTTTTTTGCCCAACGCATCCTTTGCGATGTTGCCTTTTTCATCAGTTGCGATTAGATCGCCTTCTGTCATCTCGTCGAGCACGATCGCGGCCGTCCTATTTGCGACGTCTATCACATCGCATTCATCGCTCATCGGATTCCAGTCTCTGTTGTTCACGACCCAATCTCCCGGCTGGATATCCAGCAGATTGCTCGTGTACATATCCGTACTCACGATCTTTCCTTTTGCATCCTTCAAATCTAAAAACGCGTACTTCCGTTTCTTAGCAAAACGCGGAAAGCAGAGAATGGCGTAGATCTTGTCAGCTTTACAGGCAATTGCTCCCTTGATAGGAACTATGTCTCGGGCTGATCCATCTATATAATATTTGCCACACATCTCGCCATGTGGGAATTTCACCGCAACCGGCGGGAACATCACCGGCACCGCTGCCGAAGCAAGGGCTGCTTCGACTAACATGCTTGACGAGTGGCACTGCACATAAAGTGTATCTCCACGGATGCCAACAAGCTGCGCATTGTTCGTAAAGCACGTTTTTTGCCCCGTCTCCAGGTTTGTCGCGTACAGACAGAATACAATTTCTGGGTCCAAGGCTTTTTGTAAGTCGTCGATCTTGTCTAACATCCGTTGCTTTAGGTTATCTGCTTTGTAGAGGGTGCTCTCTCGTATTGCGGTTTCGAAGACGTCTGCCAAGTCGTTAATTCCGCGAATGATATCTCGAAAAGAGTCCTCCTTTGATTGTTGGAGGAAGTCTGCTATCGCCCAGATACGCTCGATTAAACGGAGGCGTCCAATAGAAAGTCTTGAACGTTTCTCAGATAGAATGAACGCTTTTAACATTGGAACGATGTCTTCTGACCACGTGTGTTGGGGAATCAGATCGCCCCGGCCAATCACATCTTCAGACCAATACCTTTGCAGGCGCTTGTCACAGTCTTTGCCAGTCGAGACGATTACCGCGTTGATCGCGCCAATTGACGTTCCACTAACGCACTTAATGTCAGGTAGGATGCGCTTTTCGTATAGAAATCTTAACGCGCCTACTTGGAAATCGCCGAGCGTTCCTCCGCCACCGAGTACAATTCCTGTTGGCATAATTTCACCCCTATATCTCGTTTCTTTCGGTTCTTAATCTGCGATTTAAATCGAGCCCACACGTTTTTTTGACACTTCGATGTCTGACAGAAATTCAATCGTGGTTCCATCGACCCGCCCGATGTTGCTCACTGCCAAGCTTCATTTAAGCGGGCGCTCGGGGATCCTCTTAAGCTGCTTGCTGCAGAATTGATGCGCCGAATAGCAGCGAATCTATAAGTGCGAAGGTGGTGCAGCAAACGTAACCATCAACGCCAGTGCGAATACGAGCGCGGTTTATAATCGTATATAAAGCCACAGTCTTCGAATATCAACGTTGTGATCCAAGCTAAACAAAACTAAAATACAGCAGTCACCTGCAGCAACGTGGAGCGAAGTGACGCGCGCTATCAAAAGCATTACCACACGAGTGTCATCGAAAATCTCACATTCATCGAGAAGCATTCGCTTGCCGCTTTTATAGAGCGTGAGAATGCGAAGTGGCGGTGTGTGCATTGTGGAGCAGAGCTGTGCTGCCATAATGGAATCTGTTATAATTGCAGCGCTGATCGCTTACAAAGGAGAAGGAAGTTGTACAGGTGGGATGATGAACAATGAAATAGACTCAACGTTGACCGGAGAAGCGAGGGAGTTATTACAACTTTTAAAAACCGGAGCTGTTGAGACTCATAAGCAGCTTGAGATTTAACAGCAGTTTGCAGCTCAAGAGTAATTTTAGATGCTCAAAAAATGAGCCTGTGAGCAACCCCTTCGTAATTGAATGCGCGGACTTGTAAAAAATGCTTTCTTGGGCGCTTAATCTGAGTATCGAAACGGCCCTCGATCGTGTTTGGTAGATGGGGGAGAGAGTATACAGCGAGGGGGTAACGGACTGCGCGTACCACTGCGGCGCTCGTAGAAAGCGTGTTGTCTGTGGCAGAGACGCTTGCCGTTACGGGCAGCGCTGCTATCATCACGAGCAAAGCTAAGACTACCGCCCTTTTTGCGATATCGCGATACAGGGGCCGATCCCAGCGGAGAGAGGCACGCCCCGGGCGCTGTCTTCTATCTTCGTTGCACTCGGTGTCATAACGTTCATCTCCAACCAGAGAGCTCAGTAAAGTTTCATAAGGCCGCGTGAGGCAACGATCAGTGGAAAAGCGTGACAGACTGGTTTGCGTCACTACGACGCCTATAGCACTTGACCTCGGCGCTTAAAAAATCACAAAGACGGCTGCGCGCCGCCTACCAAGTGCTATGCAGCGCTCATATGCTACACTATAACCAATGCCAGCCGATGAAAATCCCGATAATTATCCCTACCACAAACCAAAGGATAAGAGTACGAGCGCGTATTCTTATTATAAGCACCCCCTTCTCTTTTTTCCGCCTCCGAATAGCCGGCCCAGAAGTTAGAATCGTGCAGCAGCGAAACTCATCGCGCGGCGAGGGCGGCGGATGCTTGTAGTAAGACCAGTCAAGGCTTGCCCTCGCCTTGATGCACGAGTCTCGAAATCAACCACCCTAAAACCGATTTGGGACAGCGACATACGGGAGGTATAGAATGCTGTGATGTTTTATGCTACACGCGTAAGTTGTAGCTCGCTGCCATTATTGTTTGACTTATGAGGTATCTTTAACGATATTTATTCTCGAGAAGCCATGTTGGAAACAGGTTTCGCAAGCTGAGGAAAATATGAAATGAGTATTCTTGTGAATGTAATAATAAGCATAATTGTTCTGGCAGTAGCATACATCATAGCTTCTCTTTACTATCCTATGCTGGCAGGAGGCGCAGCATATAGTCCTACTCCGAG
>DASVJT010000029.1:0-1767 GCA_036385775.1 archaeon | reverse complement strand
CCTCCCCAGCCCTAAGCGCATACGCCCGCATCTGATTTTCATTTTTCTCCATATTACGCTCCTCTATAATCTTCTTCCTTCTCGCTTCTCTCTTTCCTTCTTTCTAATTTCAACATCCTTGTTTCACAAAATCACCGAATTTTGTTTCTTGATTCTCTACCGTACATATTGACATAAAGGATCAGTCATAAGGTACCCTCAAGGTTGCTGAAACCGAATAAGGAGCAACCCTATGACTGATCGAAGTAAAGTATACACAAAAGTGCTGATAATGCTGAAGCAAATGACAAAGATGGAAAATCAAAGGCATATGGTCACTCTGGCAATGATGGTTGCTGGAATAGTGACTGGACGGAATGCGCAGTTGTCTGCGATGAGTTCGGAAATCCTTGTTGCGGCCAAAGAGAAGAGCGTTGAGATGCGGCTGAGGCGTTGGGTCAAACACAGCCAAGTTGATGCTGAAGTAGTATACATGCCGTTTGTGCGACAAATCTTGGAAGCATTGGCATCGCAGGGGTTGGTGCTGGTGATGGATGGTAGTCAGGCTGGGCGAGGCTGCATGGTGTTGATGGTAGGTGTATTGTACAAGAAACGGGCCCTGCCTATCGCCTGGCTTGTATACAAAGGGAAGAAGGGTCATACTACCGCCCAACGACATATCCAAGCACTCGAAAAGGTTCTGCCACTGTTGCCCGCAGGCTGCGAAGTGGTTTTGCTAGGGGATGCTGAGTACGATACGATTGAAATGATCATTTGGGTCCGGGAAAATACGACTTGGAGATACGTTTTGCGTACTTCGCCACAGATTTATGTACAAGAAGGGCAGCAAAGTCAACCTATTCGGGATTACGCACTGGCAAAAGGGCAAGTATTCCAGCGTTCTCAGGTCGGCTTTACCCAGACAGCCGAAGTTTCTTTGAACTTGGTCGGCTGGTGGAGTACCCGTTATGAAGAACCACTCTACTTGGTCACCAATCTCTCCAATGGTTATCAAGCCTGTAAATACTATCGGCGTCGTTTCCAAATCGAAACCTTCTTCTCTGACCAGAAAAGCCGGGGCTTCAATATCCACAAGAGTCACCTTTCAGATCCGGTTCGATTGGGTCGTATGTTGCTGGCCGCCTGTCTGGCATATTTGTGGATGATCTGTCTGGGCTTATGGGTTATTACCGAGAAAAAAACGAGCTTGATTGATCGGACAGATCGAATTGATAAAAGCATCTTTCGGCTGGGTTTAGATTGGGTCAAGTATGCATTGATGCGCAATCTTGAAGTTGAACCTATTTTCCGCTTTCTACCCATCGAGTCAACTGTTAATGTACGGTAGAGAAAAAAGGAATAAGATGTTTCCTAAAATATCAAATCAGAATAATCGAGATCAAGAAAAAGCACATCTGTTAGTCGCTGTTATCATTGGTGCGGCGGGGTTGAAGTTCGGAATCAGACTGGATTACACCGAAAACAGCCTACAAAAGCTTGAAACAATTTACAGCATGCCCATGAACCATATAGACAAACTGCAAGCAATATAAGTCCCCTCATCATTCCCTTAGAGCGAACTGTGACTACTTTGGGAGTTACTTTGGAGAAGTGATTTGCCTTCGCCCGGGTTGGAATTGGATTCTAGACCAAAAGCAACTTTTCATTCAATTCGGTCCTCGAAGAGTAGACCCACTAGGATGTTGACATAAGCCTTATGCGCTTACTGCAACGATGGTTGACAGTATTATTGAACCTGCAGCCCATGCTACTGGCTTTAATCTTTAT
>DASVJT010000028.1:0-12769 GCA_036385775.1 archaeon | reverse complement strand
TCGTGTGATCCGCCAAACGTGCGTTGAAAAAGGCGGAAAGGTAATCATCCCTTGCTTTGCGATTGGCCGCACACAGGAAGTGGTGTACGCGCTGAATACCTTTTTTAACGAAGGGCTTTTGCCAAAAATAAATATCTACGTTGATAGCCCATTGGCAGTGAATGCCACCGACATATTCCGGTTGCACCTCGATAACCTCAGCGATGACGTTCAAGAAGTCATGCAAAATGACCCAGATCCGTTCGGATTTGGCTCCCTTTTTTATGTGAAAAGCACTGAAGAATCGAAAAAGCTGAACTCAATCAATGAACCGTGCGTGATCATTTCTGCTTCTGGTATGATGGAAGCTGGACGGATAAAGCACCACTTGGCCAACAATATTGAAGATCCGAGAAACACTATACTCGTAGTTGGCTATTGTTCGCCCACTACATTGGGAGCTCGGATAATAAGCGGTGAAAATCCAGTATCTATTTTCGGCGAAAAACACCCTGTGAGAGCAACGGTTGAACGGATTGAAGCATTTTCGGCCCACGGCGACTACGATGAAATGAGGGATTACATCAGTTGCCAGGATAAAAGTCAGTTGAAAAAGGTATTCCTGGTGCATGGTGAGTATGACGTCCAGCAATTTTACCTGGGTAAGCTCGAAGAGGCCGGATTCAGGAATATAAGCATACCCGGGGCCGGTACTGAAGTTCAACTTTAGATACGTGACCGTTCATTTGTTGCATTCGCAGTTAGCTGAGCGCTTACCGTTGCTTTGTACACGCAGTTCACTATAACTGCGCAAAAAACGTATTGAGAGAGTTACTTGCGGGAGGCCACTAAAGTGACAGTGTCCTTATCAAGCAATCGGTGGTCCAGTCCCACACGCTGACCAGCGTGTCTTGCACTTGGACCCCACACGTGGGCGTACTTAAATTTCTGCGAGATTTGTCTATGCATAAGGTTGCAGACCTCTTCGATAGTCGAATTATGACGTAAGATCAATGGATTTTCGATATCTGCTGCTTTGCCTTGAGGTTTTAAAAACACGCGAATAAACTCTAGCTTTTCAAAGATTAAATCTTTAAGACGATCGACGTTAATGTTGTGCTCGGCGGAGATGTGAACGTCACCGAAGCCCACTGGGCTAGATAATTGGTCTATCTTGTTTACTACCGTTATTGCAGGGACGAACCGTCTGCCCGGGATCAATGCATCTACTAATCGGTCGACGGTAACGTCTTCTTTAAGCAAAACATCTGCGTTGTGAATCTTGAAGTCGTGTAAGATCGCAATTATCGTGGCATCATCAATTTTGGAAGCATTGGGGGTCCTTTTAATTGAAACACCCCCGCGGGATTTCTTTTTTATTACAACGTTTGGGGGACTTTGGTTTAGTCTAATTCCAGCGTCGTTTAATTCTTTCTTGATCACGTCGATTTGATATTCGCTAAAAACGTCCACCAAGATCAGGATGAGGTCTGCGCTTCTGACAACTGAAATGATCTCTCTACCCCTTCCTTTGCCGGCTGCCGCACCACCGATCAGTCCCGGAACGTCCAAGACCTGTATGCGTGCTCCTTTATGCTCCATGGAGCCAGGTATAACATTAAGCGTGGTGAAATCGTAAGCGCCTACTGGTGATTTTGCGTTTGTGAGCACGTTCAGCAAGGTTGACTTTCCAACGGATGGATATCCTACCAGTACGCAAGTGGCATCACCGGACTTTTTTGGTGCATATCCGGTACCTTTATGACTGCCTTTTGTCTCCCGTTGCTCCTTTAGCCGCGCTAGTTTTGCTTTTAGACGACCGATATGGAGTTGTGTAGCCTTGTTGTAGGAAGTGTCGCGTATCTCTGTCTCTATTTGAACGATCTGCTCGTCTACACCACTGACAGCGTCTCCTGATCGTTTCGCGTTCATAAGATGCCCTCGGAGGATATAGAATGAGGCCGCATATCTCCAAAAAAATTAAGATCTACTCTGAGCGGTTATCTTCGTGTTTACTAAAACGAGCTTCGTTCGATCGCCTCGGCCTCGGACAGCTACGAGGTAAACGTGTGGATCATTCGATGCCATACACTCCATCCATTTCTTGTGCAGGCTTCCATCTGAAGAGATTGGCGGTGATCCGTTTTTTGCACGGAGCTCATTAACGCAGTATATAAAATCTGTCTCGGACAATCGCGCGACTTTAGACTTCATACCGATATTTTGTGGCCAACACGCCGTTAGCTCTTCCTTTATATCTTTTATGAAGCCGCCGGTGGGCATCTTGTTGTCAAAGTTCTCGATGATATCGATTTTGCCATCGCCATCATCTAAGCCGTAATAACATTTCACTGCGTGTTTGGCAAGCTTTAGGTCGCGTTTTCCCAAAATAGGCCCCAATTACCTATTGGCGATCAAAGTATTTCAATATTGCGTAATAAGTTCAATTCGTTGCCTTTTTTCGCGTTTAACATTGTTAAATCGCGCTTTCGGTTCCAAACGACCGTTAGATCTCGGTCTTGATCGAAGCCCATAGCCCGCTGATTCCAATAACACTAAGGTAAGTTGGTATGAAATTGCTAAGAATGCACAGACCGGTTAGGTTACGTTGTAGTCCTCTTGAATTAAGAGATGTTCATTATATGAAGCGCGACTTCTCCATCCAAAAATAACCCCGTCTGAAATGGATCGTTCGACCTAGCCTCCTACTTATCTCGCTCTTTTGTGATCGCTTACATCTCTTTTTACCACGTTTTCAACCTACCCAACGCCTACGTGATGATAAACGGTACTAAAACAATCGCCCCGCGTGCAAAACAGTAAGTGGTGGTAAAATTGACTGATGATCCCCAGTAGAAAGACGATACCGATTTGTGCTTCTCGTTTTTTTTACTGTTTTCCGTTATATTTTCCCCCATCTGCAGAAACATCAATCCGTGCGCAATCCTGACGAATTACCGTTTCATTGCTTCTACTTTGTCTTTCAAGACCCCTCTCATGACTTCCTTTCCTGTTTCGTAGGACAAAATTTCACGCCCCTCGACCTCTAAGAAGGGGTAGAATGAGAACGCCCTCCGAAACGAGTCTTTGGCGTCACCGGTACTAATTACGTATCCTGACGTTGCGCCTTGGAAGAAGCCGAACTCGAGCATTTCACCTGTTTCCAACAAGTTGTCAATCGCTGCGAACATTGTCTCATATACCTTTGCATTTTCAGTCGGGTCAGTCGGCCACGGTGCCGACGGGCTGATGCGCCACAAGCTCAGAAATCTGGCCATGTCTTTTACCTCCTTTTGGGTTGGCGGCGTTGATAGTGACCGCCATTTTTACCCTGTATCTCGTTCGTCGAAAAAACAAATCAAAAACGTAAAATAGCGATGTTAAACTTAAGTGTTTTCGTTTTGTTGCATGATTTCGTCAACATTCAGAATGGGACGCGTTGCTATATTTTTCTAAGATGATCAACTAAACTCGTGAGTTACCTCACTTCTTTTGACGTCCCTATGGGCCCTTAGCATATTGAAAAAAATTGACTCAAAACTGAAGCGCTACGGTCAAATTTTTAATTTAGCCCTAAGGCAATCGCCGACCGTTAGTTGTCACAAATCGTGATTTTGCGACAACGCCGTGTTTCTTATAAGCAAAGTTGCTTAAAAAGAAGGCCAGTCAGCAACTCTGGAGTAACAAAGGCGTAAATCTATAAATTCGGGAAATGCGCATAAATTAGGCCAAAAAAATCCGAATAAATGGAAGAAGACCCTCTAAAAAATGCGAACGTTTTACATGAGTAGTTCAAGCCACCCATCGAGTAGCGAACAGTACTCAGGAGTACACACTTCGTGGCATCCGATACAAGGGGCTATCTTACCTTGTGCTAGAAGGATTTCGTGCTTGTTTTTTTTGTCGATTGAGGTTTGCTGATCCCCTTTACCTACCACTTTTCGATCACCCGCTTGTAGTAACGCCTCGGATTCTGCTCGATCTGTTCCTCAAGTTTTCGAAACGTTTCCGTTTCAGGGCGCTCAACTTTGTTAAACGTGCGGCTAATGTTTGGATTGAGGGGGTCAATTTCTACCATTTTTCACGTCCTTTTCTGAATCAAACACGTTTACGTGGGTTTAGGTTGCACGTCCACGCCCTTCCGAACGTACATCTTGGGATTAGTCGTTCACGGGGTTTAGAAGGATGATATTGTTGCCGCGGAGCACTACCGATCCGAGAACTCGCGACTTCTCGCCGTCAACTACTTCTGAGGTATTCGTAAGATGTAAGTTGAGGTAGTCATCGGCACTCATTAAAAGGCCTTCGAGCACACATTTTTCGCCTTTCATCTCGACTTGAATTCTGGAACCAACCAGATTTTGAACCTTCTTTGATGGGAACAATTTGTATCCTCAAACAAACTAGGTTTTTCGAATACTTTAATATTGTGTTAGAAGGCTCACGTGAGGAAGTCTCCCACTAGAAGATCTCTCACACAGCTTGCGTTACTCGTTTCACACGCCAAAAAAATGATTAGTTGCGGTGCGACTCAGGTGGGATCACCCATATAATATGAACGTGATGATCGCAAGTGAAGAGAGCAAGATAACCAATGCGTTGGCCAAAGGATTATCATATTTGCATAGGTGCACTGAAAAACTGCGATGACTCAGAGGCCAAAGCAGCGGACAGCCTGACTTTGTTAGTGCATCGAGGAAGACATGGCTAGCGACTGCCGCTGTGAGTGCTGGTATTACGAGTAGATCAAGGGGCGGATATCGTGAGAGAAGGATATACGAAAAGCAGGCGCATACTACTATGGTGAAAATCGAGTGAGAGATCCCGCTTCTGTGGTGAACGAGTCTTTTAGGCATCCGTTGGTCGATGTCAGGGACCGATGCCAGTGTGAGCGCAATCGTGCTCGAAAGTAGTACCAAAACTTTGTTTGTTTCCGGTATAGCAAGTTCAAAAATGGCGATGCAGAAGATAAAAGCAAAAACTGAGTGTGTTAGTGCCTTCACAACATACGTGTTGGTAGCGCCTTCGTTAAGTAAATATATGGTCGGGGTGACATTTAAACCGAGCTCATCCTCGGGTGAGCATCGTTCTGTAAGAAGAATTTGTACAGCCCGGTAGTGTAGCGGTCAATCATGTGAGACTCTGGATCTCACGACCACGGTTCGAATCCGTGCCGGGCTATCCTCATTTAGGTGAGCCCTTCAAACTGAAGCTTCCCTTTCGTACGCTCCCACTCCTCAAGAGGGATGCTATACTTCTTTTCTATAGCGTCCCTGTAGGTTGGGCCGCTGTTATATGCGCAAAACGGGATGATCAACCCGCCTGGGACAGCGTAATGAATAGCACAGCGCTTGACTCTTTCAACGTCATAGTTGTAAGCGTCCATAAAATGCATGCCGCCGATGAAGAGTGTTCTTTTATGGAAGTCACCGATCGTTTTATAGTCGTGAGTGAGTAAGACCGTCTTTATTATTTCCTTGAAATGAACGCCTTTAGGTTGATGCTCTTCGTCGACAAGCGAGTTCAGTGCCATCAATCCTCGCATCAGCGCTGCCGGCTTCCGCAGCACACCGCCGTTGTTCAGGTTGCCAGCAAGCTTCTGAGTCAGCTCAAAGAATCTATCAACGTCCACAAACCTGTTTATTGGAATCAGTTGCCCATCTTCGATGAACAAGTAAGTTGCTATCCCGCAGTGCGGGTGTGTACTGAACTCGATCTGTGGCGTTTGTGTATATGCCTCAATGAGCTTTGAGATAGCAACGACACAAGGCACAGGATAAAAGTCTTCAGTCTTCACTTGTCCATTCGTCTGTTGTTCTATGTTCAGCGCGAGATCGGGCAGGGTATATCTCTCAGCGTTTCTGACCGCCGAGGTGAACTCGCGCGCGCCCCCTGTGAATGCCATTGGCTGAAAGTTGACCCCTCTAACGACATCCACGTTTTGAGCTGCAAAATAGATGATTTTCCCCACTTCATGATCATTTAACCCGCGAGCGACCGTGGGAACTAACACCACGCCTTGGCCTACGTTTCTGCAGTTCTCGATCGCTTTCTTTTTTAGCTCTATTAGACCATCCGTCTCCTTTGAAACGCCATTAAATTGAAGGTACACTGTGTTCAGCCCAGCCTTTCGTAGCTTTCGTGCAAGCCTATCATCTTTTCCAAGCCTAATGCCATTTGTCGCGATTTGGGTCTGAATAAAGCCCATTTCGACCGCCATTTTGATGATCTCAGGGAGATCCTCCCTCAACGTCGGTTCGCCTCCTGAAAACTGAACCGCAAGCGTTGGAACCGGCTTTTCTTGCCGTAGTGTGGAAAGCATTTCTCTGAGCTGCTCGAATGACGGTTCGTATACGTAACCCCGTGCATGAGCGTTAGCAAAACACCACTCACAGCGCAAGTTGCATCGATTTGTAACATCAACATTTGCTAGACTCGTCGAAGTCAGATGGACATCACAGAGGCCGCATTCAAGCGGGCAGGCTTTTTGAAGTGTTATTTGAGGATTCTGCACTCCGTCTCCGTTATACGAAAACCGCTCAGCCTTATGATACATCTCTGCGCTTGACCAATACAACTCGTCGAACGCACCATGCTCTGGACATTCCTTAGTCATCCAAATCTGGCCGTCCTTTTCGTATATGGTAGCATCCACTGGCTTAATGCATACGTGACATAACGAGGTCGTTCGCTTAGGTAGTGGCACTGGTGTGTCGTAAATGGGCATGTAGCTACTCCAGCTATTCCTAACTGAACGTTTTATTCTGTTACTATTATTATTTTGCGATCCAATAGCCGGGGAAGGCTGCGAACAATCACGCCCTGCGTTCGATTGCAATGAACGTTATAGACAGACGAGAGACAGTTTTAATACGTATGGTGCGCGTTTCGCAATGCAATGCTTTCGCTTATCATTGACGCGTTGTGGCTTATGCTCCCCGCTTACGCGCCTAACTCGAGCGCAGTCCTCTTTTCAGGGAAAACCCCAGTCGATTTTGGGCGGAACTTTATCGATGGCAGAAGGATTTTTGGACCGGGCAAAACGTTTCGGGGCTTAATCGGTGGGACGCTGTCGGGAATACTAGTCGGTCTGCTTTTACAACTCATCAAAGAAAGCACGCAAATTGGCGTACCCTCGTTTGAGCCGATTTCAGTCGTCGTCACCCTCTCGCTGGGCGCAATGCTCGGAGACCTTGCGATGAGCTTTCTAAAAAGGAGGCTGGGCCTTGATCGTGGCAGCCCACTGCCGGTTGCTGATCAGCTTGACTTCGTCGTTGGTGCATGGGTGCTTACATACGTCTTTTTTAGCGACTGGTTTGTCCAAAACTTTACTCCTTTGATAATAGTCGTTGTCCTCATTTTGAGCCCGCTGTTACACATCGTGGTAAACATCATCGCGTTTAAGATCGGCAAAAAAAAGGAGCCGTGGTGATTATAATGGCAGCGTCAATAGCAAGGCCTTTTGGGCGTGGAGCCTGTTTTCAGCTTGCGCGAAGACGACCGAATGTGGCCCGTCCATCACTTCATCGGTGATCTCCTGCCCCCGATGAGCAGGAAGACAATGGAGCACTATCGCATCGTCGTTAGCTCTGTCGAGCACTTTTTCATCAATGCGGTACTTAGAGAATGCGCGCAGGCGTTCGGCAGAAGCAGCCTCATCTCCCATCGAAATCCACGTGTCCGTATATAAGATATCTGCAGCGGACGCAGCTTCAAGCGGATCGCGAATTACTCTCACGGCTGAGAGCCCTTGACCCCTCTCGACAATTTCAGCGTTCGGTTCATACCCCCGCGGACACGCGACGTCGATGCGCATACCAAAACAGGCACAAGCTAGTATAGCAGAATTGCAGACGTTATTTCCGTCTCCAATCCATGCAAGTTTCAAGCCACTAAGCGTACCTTTCTTCTCGTAAATCGTCATCAGGTCAGCGAGCAACTGGCAGGGGTGCTCAAGATCAGAGAGGGCGTTGATAACTGGGACCGAAGCGTAATCAGCCATTTCAACAATGGTAGAATGGCGGGTCGCCCGCAAAATAATCCCGCTTAGATACTTTGAGAGTACCCTTGCGGTATCTGCGATCGTTTCACCTCGTCCGAGCTGGAGATCATTCCGGTTCAAGTAGATTGGATATCCTCCCAGCTCGACTATAGCAACTTCAAACGCGGTTCGTGTTCGCGTCGATGGCTTTTCAAATATCATCCCCAGAGTCTTGTGCTGCAAACTTTCTGAGAACGTCCCGCGAGATCTTTCATCTTTAAGGCGGAGGGCAAGCTGTAAAACGTCGAAGATTTCATTTTTAGATAAATCACCGATAGAAATAAGCCCTTTCATCAGGGGCCCTCTGGGGTGAGCTCATCACCGCTCGCTCTAATTCGTTTCATATGCTCAATACGACTTTGCACGAGTTTGCTCTTCCCGATATCGTGCCTTGCGAAAATGTTACCCTTAACGAATTGTAGAGCTCGTTCCGCTTGTTGTTCCGCATTATCTATAGTCTCAGCCACACCGAGGACTGCCAACGCCCGGGATGAGGTGGTGAATATTGCGCCGTCGCGCTCATCAACGCTCGCATAAAACAGCGTCGCATCGATCTCATCTTGATCGATCGTGATCTCGGTTGGTTTAGGGTTTGCTGGATAGCCAGCTGGAACGACATACTTACAGACCGTCGCACTAAGTTCGTATTCTATCGACTTCAAGGTCCCATCAATGGCCGATTCTGCGAGCTCGATGAAGTCAGATCTAAGGAGTGGGAGAACGTTCATCGCTTCGGGATCTCCAAATCGACAATTATATTCGACGACCATGATTCCCGCTTTCGTCAACATAAATTGTCCATAGAGAATCCCTTTATACTCTGCTCCGCTGCTTTTCAGCGCGTCAACCGTGTGCTGCATGATGGCGACTGCGGCGCTATAGTCCGCCTCCTCCATAAAAGGCAAAACGTACGACTTGTCTGTATACGAACCCATGCCGCCGGTGTTTGGTCCTAGATCTCCTTCAAAAGCCCGCTTATGATCCTGAACGGCCGGTGCGGGGGCCACCACGTTTCCATCAACGAATGCTTGCACGGTGAACTCTTCCCCAGAAAGACACTCTTCAATGACGACCGGTCCACTGAGCTTTTTTAGATAATCTCTACCCTCAGAATAGCTGCTAACGATCACGACCCCTTTACCGCCAGTTAAGCCAAAGGGCTTGATCACTAACTTGCCGTCGTCGATGTTTTCTTTAATGAAACGATCTGCTTCACTCAAATCGTCAAATAGTGCGTATTTCGGGCAGCCTTTTATGCCGTTTTGGGACATGAAAGTGCGTGTCCAACCCTTGTTCGACTCTATGAGAGCGGCCTGTTGCGTGGGTCCGAAAGCACGCACTCCGTGATCATTGAGCACATCGACGATACCAGCTGCAAGAGGCGCTTCTGGGCCGATAACCACTAAGTCAGCATTGCTGGCGAACGAGGCCACCTTCTCTACGTCTGTTTCATTAACGAGGTGATAATCCTTGCATAACCGAGCAATTCCTGGGTTTTTATATCTCATCGCGGCGTAGAGCGTGGGCTCTTCAGCACTCTGCGTTATTGCCATCGCCATCGCGTGCTCACGACCGCCAGAACCGACTAGCAAGACCTTCATGTTGTGGGGGGTAGGCGATGTTACGATAAAAAGCTATCCAGCGTGAGAGGACTTGAAAAAGTATAAGACGTGCTACAAGGTGGTACTTCCACCAATAGTGTCTTACCAAAATCAGCTGTAAGGGCACCTAATTCAAAACAGACTAAGCAGGAGTAAAAAGCGGAACTTTTATAGACCATCACAACCGCCTATGTTGTGGGCCTTCGAAGGGATAATTCACGAGACGGTTTTTATGTGCGGCATAGTGGGGTGTATTGGCGATAGAAGAGCAACACCTATACTAGTCGAATCACTGAAACGCCTTGAGTATAGAGGTTATGATTCTGCAGGCATAGCCACGCTTAACGGCGCTGAAATTGACATCACGAAGATTGAAGGAAAGATCTGTGACCTTGAAACTATTTTAAGTGAGAACGATAACGCCTGCGTAGGGATTGGTCATACGCGGTGGGCTACCCATGGGGTCCCATCCTCGACTAACGCACATCCACACGTTGATTGTTCCGGCAGTATTGCCGTGGTTCATAACGGTATTATAGAGAACTTTCAGGCCCTCAAAGAGGAACTTACCAGTAAAGGCCATTTTTTTTGCTCTGAAACTGATACCGAAGTACTAGCACACCTCTGTGAAGAGTACTACAACGGCGATCTTGAGCAAGCTGTGCGTGAAGCACTGCTTCGTGTTGAAGGCTCGTATGCCATTGCGGTCATATCGGACAATGAGCCAGACATCATCATCGCCGCGAGAAAAGATAGCCCGCTGATTGTGGGATTGGGAGCCGGGGAGAACTTCCTTGCGAGTGATATTCCAGCAATTAGGAAATACACAAACAAGATCATTTACATCAACGACGAAGAAATTGTCAGGATCACAAAGGACAGTGTGGTCGTATCAACGTTACAAGGCGTAAAAGTTGAGAAGACCGTAACAATCGCAGATGGCAGCATAATAGATGCAGAGCGGGGCGGCTACGAGCACTTTATGCTTAAGGAGATCCACGAGCAACCCAAGGCACTGCGTGAGACCATGGAGGACCGTTTGTACGAGCTCGAAGGGAGTGTCGATTTTAAAGAACTTCGGTCGCTCGAAGATGAGATCAAGGAGATAGAAAGTATCAGCATCATCGCATGTGGGACTTCTTACCACGCTGGGCTCCTGGGCAAGTACATACTTGAGGATCTGTTGCGAATCCCGGTTCGTGTCGAGTATAGTTCTGAATTTCGATATAATAACGTCCTTTCCGGTCAAAAATCTCTTGCTATCTGCATCAGTCAGTCAGGTGAGACAGCAGACACGTTGGCAGCGATGAACGAGGCCAAATCGCAAGGCTACCTCACGCTTGCAATAACCAACGTGGTCGGAAGCACTATCACGAGAAAAGCTGACGAAATTCTCTTAACCAAATCAGGAATAGAAATCGGGGTCGCTGCTACAAAAACATTCACGGCGCAGATACTGATTCTCTACATGTTCGGCGTCTATCTTGCGCGATTGAAGAAGCTAACCGACGTTGAAACGTCACGAAATATTATTACCTCAATGAAGTCGGTGCCGGGCCTTATCGAATCACTACTTGACAATATCAGCACCATCGAAAAAAATGCCTCTCGCATTAGCGAAACGGATTGTTGCTATTTCATCGGACGTGGGCTCAACTACCCTATCGCTCTAGAAGGCGCGCTGAAGATGAAAGAGATCTCTTACATCAAAGCTGAGGGATTCCCGGCAGGAGAGCTAAAGCATGGCCCGCTCGCCCTTATCACTGCTGACACGCCGGTAATTGCGCTGGTGCCTGAGGGTAAGACATATTACAAGACACTCGGCAACATAAAAGAGGTAAAGGCGCGAAACGCCTACGTAATTGCTATCGCAAACGCGTCTGATGACGAAATCATCAAGTATGTGGACTCAGTCATTAGGATACCGGACGTTGATGAACTTTTCTCGCCGATGCTCGCTGCAGTAGTGCTTCAGCTGATAGCGTACTATGCAGCTAAATATAAGGGTGCTGAGATCGACCAACCGCGAAATCTCGCTAAGAGCGTTACGGTTGAATAGCTGACTACACTTAGAGTTCTGTACGCCTGCTCTTCTAACCGCGCCGTTGATTGGACGGGAGTCCTTGAAGCAATCACGCGTAGGGCACGACCTTCCGCAATTTGTGAACGATTATGCCGCTCGAACGTGCTATCGACATAGGACTAGTAATCCACGGTCCTGAACTCATAGATTCTGGAAAAATCGCTGATGTTGTAGAAATTTTGCGCGTGCTTGGGCCAGTATATACGCTTGTTGGAGGGACGATGGCCCGATTTGCTGCTTTAGAAAACCACGTGATATTCATCGATACCTCTCAAAAAATACACACAAGCGTAGCGCTATCTAAGGTCTCTAACAGAGAGGTTCTTGTTCTCGCTAATTGCGGTAAAACGTCCGAAACAGGAACTGTCTTCGGCCAGACCGTAGCCTCGCGCGTTCAACGTTCTGTTATTCAGGTGGAACGACCAGGATTGGTTGATGGGAGTATCATCCTTTGGCGGGGTGTGGATGGGGAAAAGTCAAGTAACGTTCAGTACGTTGCAAAACACTTGTCACATCGCTTATCTCTTCCTCTCATTGAAAAGCAAAAAAAAGCCGTGTCCGTCGAGGATGCAGGCGATCGGGTTTTGAGACACGTCCACGGCGCCAAGCAAGGGGAGCCCGTTTTAGTTCAGGGAAAGGTTGTGGGGACTGTGGTAGGAGACGACGTTGCGATCATCGCGCAAAACGGTGTTATCGTTGAGATCACTGGGGTGACGACGAAAGCCCACGGGATCGAGAAGATTGGAAATATTGACTTACGCACCGCTTACATCAAGACTGGCCACCTCAGACCGAGCAATAATACTTGCGATCACCCTTCTACGTTACCCGCACGCCCCTTAAAACGTGGCGCAGTTTCGTTTGTCAACCATTGTGCAGAAAGCACGTTTGAATCTGTTAATGAAAAAACCATCTGTGTCATCGCAGTTGGTGACGACACCACAGCAATATGTGGCGACATCTTGTCACGCGCTGGCATTCCCATTATCGGCATCACTGACGGGGATGGCGACGAAATATACTCCGGTGCGCGTAAGGCCGAAGGTTCGATCTTGCTTCGTCTTA
>DASVJT010000027.1:0-4898 GCA_036385775.1 archaeon | reverse complement strand
ATGCGGTTTTTTAATCTAATTCAGGCTGAAAAATGCTTTAATAGGCCGATATAGTGCGTTTTTTATGTGCCTTATTTTTATATACAAACTTTTCCCCTCCTCAGATTTTCCGCGCGCTTGGCGGTTTAGGAGTGAGTGAATAGGCTCTCTCGAGGAGAATAATCACGCGCGCATTTGAGCGGTCGAACTTTTATTTGCGCCATCGCAGAAAGGCTGGAATGCTCGGAAAAGCTATTTAAGCATTTGAATTGAACGTTTTTGCGGTGATTATAGATGGAGGAGATAGAACGGATCCCCGTCGTGCCGACTATTGCTCTTGGTCACGACAAGGACAACTACACAATCGAAGTCGAATTGCCAGGGGTACACAAAAAGGATATAGAATTTGAAGCCTCTGAGAACAGCTTTTGTCTTAACGCTCCGAGAGATGACATCGAATACTTTGGGTGCTGGATGCTTGCGCACGCCATAAACCCGAAAAAGGCAACAGCTACGTTCACTAATGGACTTTTGAGAGTAACGGCACCATTAGTAGAAAGTTGTGAAGGGGTAAAGGTTCCAATAAAGTGATCGTGAAGTAACAAGCCCGCGAAAGGGCTTGTTCTCTATATTTTTGATGAACCACGTCAAAGCAATAACGACCCCCTCGTTTTCCAATCACTGCCCAAGAGCTCCAAAGCATCGCTTAGAGTCTAGACTCTTTCTTTTTGTATTTCTCAAGCTGCTTTAAGATGTGCTGGTATTTGCGCTCTGACTCTTTGTTCTCCGTCTTCAGTCTGTCATTATCCTTTTTCAAGCGTTCGACTTCTGCGCGCAATCGGTTAAGCTCTTCTGATCGCTTCGTATGCAGCGTTTGATTTTCTGCTTTTAAGCGCTCGTTTTCCACAACAAGCAAAGATTCCTTGAGCATAGCTGATCATAAGGTTTAATACCATAAATATGGGCGTCGCTACGAAAACGACATTACGCTCGCAAGAGCGACGCTAACCTCATGCAACTTTTAAAGTTGCTCTCAGGATGAGCTCAATGTGGGAAGAAGCAAAGAATTGCGCTAAATTATCCCAGGAAGAGCGTCTCCTCGAGTAAGCACTTCACAGCCGTTATCAGTGATGTGTATGACGTCCTCTCTTCGGTAGCCCCCAATGCCGGGTGCTGCCAATACGGCGTGCCCAACGCTTACAGTCATACCGGCCTTGAGGACGATCTCACCGTGTTGTGGGTAGTGACTTGGGTGGGGGTACTCCTCAGCCTCAAGTCCAACGCCGTGGATGTATCCGGGAACGACATATTTGCCGAACTCGGTCTTTTTGATGGACTCAGCCATAAACTGCGTGACCTCCTTGACTTTCCAGCCCGGCTTTACCGCATTTATGACCCCCTGCTGCGCCTCATTATAGGCATCAGCAAGCTTGACGAACTCCATGCTTACGAGCTTCGCTCCCATGCCACCTGCCGCTTCGCCGCATACGAAGGTGCGGGCCATATCACAGGCATAGAGATCCATGACAGGGTGCAAATCTACAATGACCGGATCCCCCGCGTTCATAACCCTGTGAGAGACATATCCGTGCAAGCCGAGCGAGCGCTCACCTGAGTTAACAAAGGTGAGAAACCCCAGACGCTCCGAACCCGCCTTTCGCAAGGCGTATTCAGCCTCTCGGGCAACGTCGTTCTCCGTTGCTCCAGCGACGAGTGCATCTGCTGCTGCCATCATTCCGAGCTCTGCGGCGTGAGCGGTCTTTTTCATACGCGCAATTTCGTCAGCCGACTTCACCATGCGAAGCTCGCTCATGATCTCGTCGTTCTCGACCATATTGATCTCGGGATTGAGTTTTCTGAACCGAAATACCTCAAATCCGGGGGCAGTGTGCGTATCGAAACCAACAGTCGCTTTACGAAGGTCACTCTCCCGCATCGCGTTAAAGAAGTTCTGCATAAGCTCGTTGACGCTGCTCCAGCCGCGGACGTCAGTCACCCACGTGCTCGCACGAACCTGCTCCACCTCGGGCTGGAACACGATGATAGTAGGATCAGCGTCTTTGTAGAACAACATTCGAGCCTGCCGCCGATAATCTCCCGTGATGTAATAGTAGTTCTCAGCCCCTGCAATAAGCATCGCATCGACGCCCTTTGCGCTCATAAGCTCTTGAATCTGCTTTTTTCGTTTGCTATAGACTGCCATTTTTTCTCTGAACCTAGATGAAAGACTGAGCAAGCAGGCGAAATTACCCTCACCGGCGAACTACGTACATACTACTCTCGACCGACTTCTCAAAGGTACGCACATGCTCGGTACGCGTGATGAGATATAGCCGTCCTTCTCGCTCTTCGATGAATTCCTGGCCTTTAAGCTCAGCTATGCCAGCGTCAATCAGGGATTCTGGCGTAGCTGCGTCATCTAAGCTACAGGCAGCGCATGCTTGATGTATTTCGGCGGAGGTGAACCCTTCGCGTTGTGCTGGTTCTTCTTCTCCCTCTTCCATGAGCATTGCGTATAAGACGCTTTGAGCTCCCGGACTTAGTCGTCGCACTTTATCGATCAATTCCTGACTTTCTGGGGTCTCTTCCCCTGTGTAGGGATCCCCTTTCGTTTCTTTTGTCATGAGATACCTCGAAATTTGTTTAACAGCGCTTAGGCGCGAATCATTGTTAAAAGCATCTTGAAGCGGTTTGTGGCGTGGAGCGCGTGAGGGACGTTTGCGGGCATGATGACCATGTTTCCCTCACTGGCATGGATAGCGTTGCCTCCTATGGTAATCTCAGCATCGCCATCGATGATCTGGACAACCGCATCGTACGGCGCGGCATGCTCGCTCAAGCCCTGCCCTGCATCGAACGCGAACAGCGTGATAGTGCCCGCTTTCGTATCGATCAGGGTCTTACTTACTATAGAATCAGTCGAATATTCGACAAGCGTTTTTGTATCAACCGCTTTACCTTTGTACATTTTAATATCGCTCAAGTTTATACCCCCAACATACTAACCATTTAGACCGTTCCAGTTAAACTCGCCCTTTTAATCTTCATTCCTTTATACTCCTCGCGCTAGTCGAGGAAAATTGAGGCGTTTGGTAAAAATTATGTCGAATAGGCGCCATGGTCCACTAACGAGTGAAAGTATGGGTTTGAAAGACATTAAGTTGAATCGTATAGACCTTATATTTTTAGCACTCGGTGCCATAATTTTTCTGCTTTTTGTCCTCGACCTATTAGGCACCAGAATCTTGTTTTACGGTGACGCGAACGCCGCTAGTTTCTTGTTGAGTTCGTTCCCCCAAAGTCTTGCTGCGCTCTTTGGAATCACTTTTTCAATCTTGATTATCGCTATTGAATTTTCAGCTTCTAAATATACGCCAAAAGTGTTGCATTTTCTCCTTGCCTCAATTTTCAAAGATTTTCAGATTATGGGCGTCATCGTGTTTTTTATTGCGACAATGTTCATCAGTTTCATAACCTTAGCTCACATAAGCGGACCCGCCATCTCTAATCCAATCCGGGTTATGACGTCGCTTAGCATGGCGTTAACTGGGTGTTGCTTTTTGTTGATTGTAAACCTTTTTCGACGTGTTCCCCGTTTCTTTAATCCAGAGGACATCGTTGATAGTGTTAAAACGAAAGCGCTCAGCGAGAACCAACCGAAGGAAAATGCAGAACTTATCGAGATCTTAGGCGACATCATCAGAAAAGAAGCGCTGCAGGGAAATATTGATGTGGCAAGCGACGCGCTCACGGCGCTTGAAGACGTTTCCATTTACAACTTTAAGAATCACCGAGAAGGGTTGAACGAAGTAGTGCTTGAACAGCTCTTCGAAATTTCCAAGTTAGCAATTAGAATCGATGACACGAATACCGTACGTGAGGCCATTGAAGCGATGCGCGTTTTCTGTGAAGCTACGATAGATGTAGATAGTAAATATCTCGGCGGGTTCAGATATTTGAAAGAGATTGGCATGCTCGCTCTTGATCTCTCAAAGGGGATCGTCCACTCTCAAATGTTGTTGTCAGTGTCTCACCTCTTCAGCGATTTGATTTTATTAGCAAAAGAAAAAGATAGACATACGCACGCTATGTTTTCGATTATGCAATTTTTCATCTTAGGCAGTTTCTATAATTCCAATCACGAGTCTATCGCGAACCATATAATTGAAGACATCACATCGGTTTGCTCTCAAAAAGAAGTTGAGGTCGCTTACAGCGGGTTGATGGAGAAGAAAGAGACGTTGAGGGCATATTTTGGAGGAAAAGACCCCCAACATGCCCTTAGTGATTTTTACGACGTCTTGATGGCGTAATTAAGCGCCTCAAACAATTATAAAGGCACGTCGGGAATATGACGTTTATCCGAGCACTTGATATCGTACAATTCTTTTTTAGCCTTTCCGATAGGGCACTCAGAAGTGTGTTTCTCTCCACATTGAAGACAAGCGTTCTCTAAAGCGTCGAGTGCGCCACTCACTTGGTCAAAGGAAACCTCTTTTCCGCTGTATTTCCAAATAGTCAAACGATCACCTTTCCCAATAGACATGTGAATTGTATAGTGTTTTGAATATAAAGAAGCGCTTATGAGTCCTCTGCGAAAGGGTTTAAAATAACAAAGTTTTTCCTCTGTTGGGAGTAAGAATTGAGGGGATACTGATGGTTCAACCAGAATTGAAAATGGTAGACGAAATGCGAGCAGCGTGCATTTTCAACAAAGGCGCAGTTGGAGCGATCGGCGACGATATGGGGCGACTCATTGGCGAACTGATGGAATGGGTGATAAATGAAGGCCTGCAAATAACAGGACCCCCATTCGCGGTCTATTACAGCAGCCCAGAAGAAATGGCGCGAGGCGAAATACAATTTGAGGTAGGTATACCCTTTGTAGGAGAGGCCCAAGAGGGGAACAATGTCCAGAT
>DASVJT010000026.1:0-3581 GCA_036385775.1 archaeon | reverse complement strand
AATTAGTCCGACAATACCGCCGTGCAAGAACGCGAAATCCCCTAACACAGCTATGCCACCATGTTCAAATCCAGAAGCCACCCCAATTGCAGAGCCGAGAGAATAAGCGACGTCGATAACGTTTAACGGTGGACTAGCAGTTCTTATGATACAGCCCATATCTCCGGCAATCATCTCATCGACTTTGGCAAGAGCGTGGTAAAAAGGTAAAAAAGGGCAATCTTCACAGATCTCTTGTGTATAGTGTCTGCTCTGGAGCGTCTCGACGTCAAACAGTGTCGAAATGTAATCGGCGTCAACGTAATTCAACGCTCGATTGACATCTTGTAGCGTAAGTTCTCCAAAACGTGGCAAATGTCCTGAGAGCTTGCCGAGGACTTTACCGCAGATCGACTCTTCGACGAGCGGTGAACCTTCTTCAATGACTAGCACTCGGTCGTGATCTTTTAGAAATGATTCAACTCGCCGTGCACACAACGGGTTGACTATTCCAAGTTTTAAGTGAGCCACCCGACCTAGCCTTTCAATTGCATCATCGACCACTATAGATGCAAAGCCTGTGGAAATGATTCCGGTGATGCCTTTGCCGTTTTCTTCATTTAATTCTGTTGTTTCTGCAAATTCGAGCATCTTAGGATATTTGTTTTTGAGAAGATCTTGATGCCTTCCTAACAGTGTAAGATTCCAGACGTTTTTTCCAATTTTTTTATCGGGAAGCGACGCAAAGGGCCCACGCTCAACATAACCCTCAGCACACAAGAGCCTGCTCGTCACTCTTAATATTACGGGCACTGAAAGTTGCTTAGATATACTAAAAGCCCGTAAAACACAATCATACGCATTTCTAGCGCCATGTGGCTCGAATACTGGGATCTCCGCCAGTTTTCCATAGTATCTAGAGTCTTGCTCATTTTGCGATAATTTAGCACCGGGATCGTCTCCTGCGATTATGACCAGCCCTGCACCAACCCCGTGGGTTGCCGCCGTGATCAAGGAGTCTGCTGCTACGTTTAATCCAACGTGTTTGGCAATAAAAACTGACAAAGTTCCCGATGCTGAGGCCCCTAAAGCCAAATCGAGCGCTACCTTTTCATTAGCTGTCGATATCCAAATAGGTTTTAAATTTTCGATGATTTCAGTGACAGGATACCCTATAACTCCTGTTGCTACTCCGACTCCAGCGTCATATATCCCATATGTAAGCGAATGTAAGCCGTCTGTTTTTAACATCTTCGTAATTAACGGTCCTATTTTCTAGCAACAACACACGTATTCAGAGTGAAGGAACTCTTTTTTTGCGCACCTTGTTCTCTTCCTGTCAGAGTTCTTATTGAAACCCTACATATCCGCTGAAAAATTCGCCCAAGTATAAAGCGCCGCACTGGCAATTGATAGCGCTGTGGTTTTGCTGTTTGACACTTCTCACTACAAGCCCGTACGATAGTTGGGCAGCGCCAGTTATTAATTTTTCCAGGTTGTGACTTTACGAGTAAATGGTAAATGAAATGTGTAGGGAGTTAATCACAACTTTTTTATGTGTGACAACCTTAGGTGAACGTGGTAATTATGGCAGAAATACCCCTGGCAGTCGTTTTGCGCATTATGAAGGTTGCTGGAGTTGAACGAGCTAATCGCACGGCGGTAAAAATTATTGCGGAGAGGGCGGAAGACTTTGGCGCAGTTGTTGCCAGCGAAGCCGTAAAGCTTACGAAGCTCGCAGATAGGAAAACGATCTTAGGGAATGATATAAAACTCGCAACTGAGCGAGTAAATAGACGTTAGATCCTGTCACTTATATCGTTTTTAACAAAGGTAGTTCCTTCGTTTTTCCTCGTTTTTGATGCCCTGTCGGTTTGCGTAGCGCTCTATTGAGAACTGCAGCGGGATACCCATACCTTCGCTAAAATACGCACTCGACGAAGTGGCGGAGGAACGACTTAATGTTCTTAGCTTAAACAGTGCGGTAGCCGGGACTCGAACCCGGGTTAAAGGCTTGGGAAGCCTTTGTGCTACCTCTACACCACTACCGCGACAATGCGGCTACATACTCCGTACTCAAGCATAAATGTTGTTACAGGGGTTATTACTCAAAATGCAGCCTGAACGGAAGACATTTAAGCGCAGATGCTGATGTTGGATGGGGTTTTTATGCCAAATGAACTGAGGACACCTATTGTTGCAGTGCTTGGTCATGTGGATCATGGTAAAACTACCGTTCTAGACAAGATTCGCGGCACAACCTTTGCTGAAAAAGAGCCGGGGCTAATCACTCAACATATAGGTGCGACTGAGGTTCCGCTAGACATTATTTCAAAGCTTTGTGGGTCACTCTCAGAGGGCATTCGAATTCCTGGGTTACTTTTCATCGATACGCCAGGTCATCATGCGTTTACGACTCTTCGGGCTCGTGGAGGGGCTTTAGCAGACATCGCGATATTAGTCGTCGATTTGAATGAAGGCTTTCAGCCGCAAACTATAGAGAGTGTCAACATTTTAAAACAGCACAAAACTCCTTTCATCGTCGCCGCTAACAAAATCGATAGGATACACGGGTGGCGCTCCCACGATAATATGCTGTTCACGGAAACCTTCAAGCTCCAGAGTGAGAGAACTCAACACCTTCTTGACGAGAGAATCTACGCTCTTGTAGAAGAGCTCTACAATATGGGCTTTAGTTCGGATAGGTATGACAGGATCAGGGATTTCACTAAAAATATAAGCGTCGTTCCTACAAGCGCACGAACAGGCGAAGGAATCCCGGACCTGCTCATGGTCTCGCTTGGTCTTGCTCAGCGATTTCTCGAAAAGGATTTAAGGCTCCATGCCAACGGCCCCGCGCTAGGCACAGTCATTGAAATCAAAGAAGAAAAGGGGTTTGGCATAACACTTGACGCCATAATATATGATGGCGTTCTCAACACCGGTGACCAGATAGTGGTCGGGGCGTTTGAGCGGCCAATCGTGACCAAAGTGAGAGCGTTATTAAAACCTGAATCGGCAGGGGGCTTCAAGCGGGTTAAAAGAGTGATCGCAGCTGCAGGAGTTAAGATAGCCGCCCCAGGCATTGAAAATGCACTTGCAGGGTCACCTGTTAGGGTCGTCACAAACGATACCGACAAAGTAGTTGAAGATGTCGAGAAAGAGATTCGTGCAATAACGATCAGCACTAAAGATGTTGGTGTTGTAATCAAAGCAGATACTATAGGCGCTTTGGAAGCGCTTACGGGAGAACTTAGCCGTGCTGAGATCCCGATTAGCAAAGCTGGGTTAGGAGAAGTCTCTCGACGAGACGTTATCGAAGCAGAAACTATTAGTGACCCATTGTACTCGGTTGTTCTTGGCTTCAACGTCGATGTCTTGCCAGATGCTAAAGACGCAGCTGAGAAATCAAGTGTGAGTTTGTTTGTTAGTGACGTGATCTATGGACTAATCGAAGAATATCAGATTTGGTTCGAAAAACAAAAAACACTGCACGGAAAAAAACGCTACGAGACTATCGTGAGGCCTGGGAAAATAAAAATATTACCTGGATTCGTTTTCAGACAGAGCAAGCCTGCAATAGTAGGAATTCAGGTGCTCGG
>DASVJT010000025.1:0-1911 GCA_036385775.1 archaeon | reverse complement strand
AACCTAGGCCAAAGGTGTTCTTAGCCTCTGCTACCCTCAGTTCAGCAGAATCGTTTGCCAGAACATTGATTTCCGCTGATGAGGCTCACGAGGTCATGCATATAGGGGAGACCTCAAAGCAACAGGTGGAGCTGATACAATTAAAGGATGTGCCGGAAATTTTGAAGAAACCGGACTCCGATGGGCTCCTCAAAGTCGTAATGTTGATAGATGGCCAGATGAAAATTACTGGCAAAAGTGGTAGGAAGAGGTCTTCCAAGATCGAGTCGTTCTTGGAGGACAGATCATCTCTAGGACCGGACGTCAATGCTATCTACTTTACTCAAAGCAAGTTTGGAGGCAAACGCTTAGCTGATAGGTTAGCAAGGAGTATGTGTTTAGCTCCGTCTTAAGTTCTGCAAAATTTGCCCAAAAATCTATTTGAGACCAGAAAAATTAAGTAATATAATTGTAATATTCTTTTATTGATAGCATGGACGAAGGGGAGACTAACAAGCAACTTCATGAAGAGAATGGACAGTTAAAGCGTGAGAATGAGTTGCTTAAGGCAAAAATCCGGGAGCTTGAAGCCAGATTAGCCCAATATGAGAACGCTCATACGCCACCAAGTTTAAGACGTGGCCGCAATCGCAAAAAAAAATCAGATGAGAACAATAAGGGAAAGCCCGGTCAAAAAATTGGGCATAAAGGCACAACGAGACCTTATACCACTCCAGATATGCAGGTTGAAGTCACAATGGATCGCTGCCCGGATTGCGGGGCCGATCTTGGCTCTCCTTTCCGAATAGAGTCGAAGATAATCGAGGAAATTCCCGAACCTCAGCCTATCATCGTCACTGAATACAAAATTGCACATTACAAATGTCCCTGCTGCCGGAAGGAAGTTGTTGCCAAAGATTCAAGCTGCCCACATGAAGGCAAATTTGGAAACAATGTAATTGCGCAGGCGACATTGCTAAAATATGATGGTAGAATGCCTCACAGGAGAATCCAAGACGCAATGATGAGACTGTTTGGTCTGAAATTAAGTCCTGCTACGATATTCGATTTAACCCGTCGGGCTGCTGATGCGGTTCAATCGGAATACGATGCGATTTTAAACAAGATTCGTGGCTCTCCGATCCTGTATGTGGATGAAACTTCAATCCATGTCCAGGGAGAAAGACATTGGATCTGGACCTTTTCCACACCATCTGAGTCTTTTTTCGTGATTCGGAAGAGCCGAGGCATGAAGGTTCTGACGGAAGTCTTGACGCGGAGATTCAAGGGAATAATCGTATGCGACGGTTGGAAACCTTATGCCAGGTTCACAAATCGCATTCAGCGATGTTGGGCACATCTACTTCGAGAGGCAAAAGACATTGCTGAGAAGTTCGGGGAAGCTATTCCGCTACATAACGCGCTCAAAGAGCTTTACGAAATACTGACCAAAGCTCTGGAAAACGATCCTCCGCCAGAAGTCAGAAAGACTTTATGGCAATTGGCGCGAGAAGCCCTTCGGCATTGGACCCTGAGAGAGTACTCTATCGAGAAAGTCCGGAAACTTATCGGCAAAATCAACAACGGTTTTGACTACTGGTTCACCTTTATCATTAATCCTGGGGTAGAGCCGACCAATAATCGAGCAGAGAGAGCGTTGCGACCCCATGTCGTTTTAAGAAAGATCTTGGGCACGCTGCGCAATGATAAAGGAACTTCGATTCATGAGCGAATTATGACGACACTGGCAACATGGGGACAGAAAGGGCTAGACAGTCTACAAATGCTAACCACAAAGCTGGCCAGCTAAACACATACCTTTGTTTAACTGTTGGGCTGAACAGACTTGGGCATATTCGCCAGTCCTCATAACATCGCCCTCATAGTCCACACAAGTAATGTTCGATACCTCGGCATGCTCGGGCTTCTGGG
>DASVJT010000024.1:0-1930 GCA_036385775.1 archaeon | reverse complement strand
CAGGTCGGACAGCCTTTCTCCAACCACAATGGGGGACAAATGTCGTTTGGACCTGACGGGTACCTCTATATAGGGCTAGGCGATGGTGGTGGTGCTGGAGATCCTTTGGGCAACGGACAAAATCGTTCGACGTTGCTCGGCAAGATCTTGCGCATCGACGTTAATTCTGCGTCTGGTAGCTTAAAATACAGTATCCCTCGCGACAATCCTTTTGTTGGAAACAGCCAAGGGTTCCGTGAGGAGATTTACGCATACGGCTTACGTAATCCGTGGCGGTTTAGCTTCGATCCCACGACGGGTCTGCTGTGGGTAGGAGACGTGGGTCAAGACAGGATAGAAGAGGTTGACATCGTTAAGAGCGGCGGAAACTACGGCTGGAACATTATGGAAGGGAGTTCTTGTTATTCCCCTCCGTCAGGATGTAATCAAACCGGACTCTCGCTCCCAATCTGGGAATACAATCACTCCCTAGGGTATTCCGTTACCGGAGGTTTCGTTTATCGAGGTGCCGCGTTCCCCGAGCTGGCGGGCGCCTACGTCTACGGAGATTATGGGTCGGGGAGGATTTGGGCGGTGCGGTATGACGGTGTGAACCGCACAAATAGTGAACTTGCGGCTACCGGCCTTCATATTACGTCCTTTGGACTTGACCAAAAGGGAGAGCTCTATATTTGTGGATATGATGGCTACATTTATAGATTGCAGCGTTCGACCGCGTAGTTCACGTTTTAAGCTGGCTGATCGAAGCTAGGCTAGAGAGTTATTTGTACCCAAGAGCGAACTACTAAGGTCTCCAGAGTCGTCTAAGGCTTTTCTCCAACAACTTTTATGCTTACCACAGCGCTGGCAACATTGTCCAACTCTTCAGGGGTCAGGCTTAGGTTGTTCCTAGCAGTTTGTACTATCGGATCGTTTGCAAAGCAATCTAACGCGAGTGCAGCCTCATCAACGGTCTCCACACCCTCAAACCCGGCAGCGCGGATAGTTTCCAAGTAGGCGTCTTTCATAATCGCTCCTGAAAGACAGCCAACGTACGCGGCAACTGACTGCTTCACCGCATCGGGAAGCTCCTTAAGTAAAACGATATCAGAAACAGCAAACCGTCCCCCAGATTTCAGCACCCGGAACGCTTCGTTAAAGACCGCAGCCTTGTCAGGCGTTAGGTTGATCACGCAGTTTGAGATAAGGACGTCAACTGAGTTGTCTGCTACCGGGAGATGCTCCAGCTCTCCGAGCCTAAAATCAACGTTTTTATAGCCGCCCTTACGCGCATTAGACCGGGCCTTGTCGACCATTTCCGGGGTCATATCAACGCCGATTACCTGTCCGTCCTCGCCAACGTTATTGGCAGCGAGAAAACAATCGAAACCCGCGCCCGCTCCAAGGTCAAGCACCGTTTCACCTTTTTCCAGCGAGGCCAATGCGGTAGGATTGCCGCAGCCGAGGCCAAGATTTGCCCCTTCTGGCACGGAGTCCAGTTCTTCTTTTTTGTAGCCCACTGCCAGGCTAATTTCACTCACAAAATTGCTGCTCCCGCCGCAGCAACTATTCACGGCGAAACTGCGAGGTTCGTCCTTTGCCACTTTCGCATAGGCGTCTCTGACGGCGCCCTTTACCTTATCTTCTTCCATAACAATTAACTCCTGTATTACAATGCATCCTTAAAAATAGGGCCTAAAAAGCCCTTAACCGTTGCAGAAAGTTCCTCGACCTTGATAAGCGAGATGCAGCAGATAGTGCCGTTTCGTTCACAGCCAACGACCGCCAGTTTGTCCCCTGCCTGTATCTGGGCACGGTCTCGTAGCTCTTTGGGCAGCACCATCTGCCCCCGCTCGTCAACGCTCACGACCGCTTCAACCTTGCAGGCATTCTTGTCAGAATCACCAGGCACACAATACGAGGCTTGATTTCGCATAGCATGTAATACATG
>DASVJT010000023.1:0-7781 GCA_036385775.1 archaeon | reverse complement strand
CAATCAGCTTCGGCCTTAGCAAGAGCTACTTCTACCTCGAGCAAGTAACGGAGTTTTCCGTCCTCGCTCCAAATTTGTTTCATCTCGCTGGAGCCGTATCGGAATTCTATTGGATGAACTGACATCTTTTGCCCTCAGTTTTTTGAGTTGCGTAGCATGCGCTATTGCTTCAAACTTTTGAGTTGGAGAATCGTCGTGACATATTTTAGGAGTACTTACCTTAGAGTGCTCGTACCTAATTTTACAGCTTCGCTGGGGCTATCTGTCGTGAAGTTTACGCGCCAAACTTAACTCCTTTGCCAAGCAGATCAGTTAGTACGGGCATCATATCACAACCACAAATTCGATTCATGCCTCCCGTAGCGGCTATGCACTCGTTGAATGCGCTAGTTTGATCAACGCGAACTCCTTTTCCTCGTATGAGAAATGGAACGGGATCACCCGTGTGTTCTTTGAGGCTTATTGGAGTAGTGTGATCTGCTGTTATTACTACAAGTGTCTCGTCATCAATTTCCAAATTTGATAAGGCCCAATCAACTCGCGTAAGAAAGCGCGTTTTAGCGTTGAAATTACCGTCGTGACTTGCTTCATCTGCACCTTTTATGTTGAGGAGGACAAAAGTGTGTCGCTTTAGCGCTTCATTTACATTCTTTACTTTCTCTTCGATATTTGAATCAATGTGTCCTGTAGCACCTTTAGTGGGTATATATGTCATCCCGGTCAATTTACCAATCCCGATTACTAGTGCGGTCGCTGCGATTACTGCAGCTTTCAAGCCTGTGCGTTTTTCAAATGGGACTAGATGCGGAACTGAGCCCACTCCACGAAGCAACACTGCATTTGCTGGAAGTAGATTCGATCGCAATCGCTCCACGTTAACCGGATGATTGTCAAGAATTAAAGAGACCTGCCGCGTAAAATCATTGACGATTTTTGCGGTTCTGCGTGATGAGGCGTCTTTGGCAATAGGCTTTGAATATAAAAACGGCCCTAAATGTTTGGGGTCGGTTTGAGTGATTTTTGGACTAAGCCCCTCCCCTCTAAGTACAAGAACTGCTCTATGCCCTGCAGACTCTTTAAACAAGAATTCACAATCTAGATCAAGTTTCTCTCTAATTGCGTCGGACAGCAATTTAGTATCGTCAATACGACCTGCACGTCGGTCGACAACTACGCCATCCTTGACTGTAGCAAAGTTGCCGCGAAACGCGATGTCGCCTGGCCGAACTTTGATACCGACGCCGGCTGCTTCGAAAGGTCCACGTCCCGTGTACACCTCATCCACTGGATAACCTAACAGCGATAGATGGGCTGTGTCAGAACCAGGAGGCGTTCCTGGTGCTATGACGTCCATGATCCCTAAAATCCCTTCGTGCGCTAGTCTGTCAAAAAAAGGAGTATTAGCTGCCTCCAACGGTGTCGTTGCTGCAACCGTTGGACGGTCGGCTGCTCCATCGAGCACAACAAACAAGATCTTCTTGGCTACGCACATGTCGGAGCTAGCTGCCAAGTATCGAAATAACGATTAACAATTTTCTATGGTTCGGTCAAAATCTTTGTCTTGCTGATTTCAACACGCCGCAATGGGTAGATAATCTTAGATTTTTTATAGATATCACTTGCAAGTTTTCCGAGCACGACTTCGTGGATAAATTGCTCATATTCGAGATCGTTAGCACGTTCACGTAAGGTTCCGTTCATTATATCTCGAATCGCTTTAATTTGAGAAGATCCAGCGCGTTTGATAGTTAGAGACATTGGCTTGAGGTGCACTTTGAACCCGTCTTTTGTAGTAACGATAATGTTTGATTCTACAAGACTTGTTCGCCTTTTCACCAAACTTCTTAAGTAATCACGCGTGAGCTCATGTCCGGTGAACCTTGTGTGTGCGGATTCGCCACTGACCTCGTTCACTTTAAAATGCATTTTAACGTTCTGCTTTCCGAGGTCGTTTGTCAGCTCACCGAGAGTGGTATCCATAACCCTACCAACTAATTTGGCAGGATCGTCAGCAGGAGTAGAGCCTATGCTCATTTTACCAAAGATTTCGGGGGTGACTACGTCGTACCATTTCTTTGCTTTCCAGCCTTCAGCTTTTTTTCTAGTCTGTCTTCTCGCCATCCAAATACTCCTATTATAAGCTTAACGACACTGAATATTTTTGACTGCGCTTTGATAAGGCGCAATCCGATTGTTTCTAAAAGCTCAACCATATATAAATGATCATACCATATAACATTTTTTCAAAGGAATTGTATCCCCTCTGGCAGCTCTCCAATAAGCTTAGCAAATTTCGGCGGCCAAAATTCAATATCTAAGCCTTTCTGCGCAAAAAAGGCGGCAGCCCATCGTTCCAACCCGATGCCTGAACACCCTGACCACAACTCTCCTTTTTGGGTTTTTACGTTAAAACCGCGAGGATATTTGTCTCCGTTAATGCTTACGTTTTGAAATTCAAGCCACTCGCTATTAGCACGTTCACCCCGATACGGCAGATAGGCCTCATAATCCACGGTGCCAACCGAAAGATCCGATGAAGTGCCAATTAAGCCCTCTTGGGCCATAAACCATGGCGTAACGCTTGCCTTTCGCCATTCGAGATCTAAGATCTCATTAAAAATGCGGGTGTAGCGCTTTTCAAGTTTCTGGGCTTCTTCACTTACTTGGTTATGATCACCAACCCAGACGATTTCAATTCGGTGAAACTCGTCAACACGTTCTATGCCGTGTATGCCGCCGCTCTCATAGCGATGTGACGTGCCCGATCGATCGAAAACTCTGACTGGAAGCGAGTGCGAGGAAATCGTTTCACCTTGCATGAAAGGCCAAAAAGACGGGCATTGCGCGTAACACATGCCACCAAGAGGATCATCGATTTTTTCCCTGATCAATGTTAAGGGAACCTCATTAGTGACTTTATAGTAGTCGGTTACCTCTTCCCAATACTCAGGATCACGCGATTTAGGACTTGATATATAATAAATTTCTGGATAGACGCCGCGTGCATGTCCGGATCTTTTCCAGACTTCCCATGGCACCATCTTAGGAAAAATCATCTCTGCATAGCCGAGCCGTTTAAGAATCTCCTTTTCGATAATTCGCTGAAAAGTGCTGAAGACCTTCGTTATTTGAGGGCCGAAAATCCATTGTCCTCGACTCATTCCGTGCTTAATCCATTGGCGTTTTTTTAGTTCCTCAGTAGGATCGAGTTGAAAGTGTGCCGTTTTTTGAGGGCTTTCCCAGACCAACTGCCAATTCTCAAGCTTTGTTCCGTACTGTTCTTGTTTTATCTTCTCTTCGACAAGACTCACGATTCGGTCCGGTATTTTGTTCTCAATGTCTTGTTCGCTAACCAAAAGTTTTAACGTTAACACTTTATTTTCAAAAGATATCTCTTTCACAAACGGGAGTTTAAGACGCACTGGAGTTTCGGCTTCAAGTAGGATTGTGAACTCCTCAATTTCATAGCCTCTGATGCCTATCCGATATTTAGGCCCGATAATCGTCCCTAGGGCTTTACGAAAGCGCAAAAGTGCTTCGTGCGACCGAGTGTATCTGCCGCTGACGATTCTGACATAAAGTTCATTAGTGTGTATGTGCCACTCAACGATCCTTCCTGCTTCATTGACAGAGTTGGTTGGCACGCCTTTAATGAAAAGTTCGTTGTTTGCAGCTTCTATTGCTTTTTGCAGTTCGAAATTTGCTTCTTGTGGGAGATTGTCGCTGAACTTCAGATGAGCTTTTAAATCAAACTCCATGTTGTACACCTCATCTATTGTCTCCAAAAGGAGTCGGGCTAAGCCTTTAGTGCCTTCGTTGCGTTACGCTAGCGCTTTATGAATACTATCACCTAATATCGACAGCCAGTCTCGACTGCGCCAGCTTGCTCTGCAGTCCGAATATGAATATCAAGTTCTTAACACTAGTGCTTTGCAGTGAAAAGGTTTCCAATCAACAAGCGCTCGTTTCGCGTTTTTTGCAGAGCATTTTTACGATGCGATGCAGAACACCTAACTGCAAAAAAACAACAACATGTGCTGGTGAATAGCCTGCCTGTAAGCGTCGACCTAACCTGTTTTGCTATCTATCTACATTTGCAATACAATGCGTTGCGCTGATAATTCCTTAAAAAAGTTTATATTGTTGTCAAGCTAACAAACGTTAACTGTTTATGCGACAACATCCGATTATCAATCGCTGGAGGTCATAATCCTGCGAAATACTTTCTCTAAGAGGTTAATCGAGTCTGAGCTACGCAATCCGACGTGTGACTTTCTTTTAGAGAGGCAAAAAATTGAGTACCGAAAAGAGCTCCTTACCAGCCGAGCGTGCCGAATCAACGTCAAACGATCGGGAAGGAAGAAACAGGCACAAACTGGCATGGGGTACTCGGAGTTAATTGAGCTATCTGCAAAGAATTGCTACTTTTGTCCGACGAACATAAAGACAGCAACGCCAATGTTCCCTTTGAGTCTAGTGTCTGAGGGCAGGATCAAGATAGGCGAAACGACAGTCTTTCCAAATTTGTTTCCTTTTGCAAAATATCATGCCGTAGCAACGGTATCTAAAGAGCATTTTTTAGGGATTGATGAGTTTACGTTGAAGCAGATTCAAGATACTATTAAAGCAAGTATCGAGTACTTCCGTGCAGTTGCGTTAAGCGACAAGAAAGCGGTATTTCCAATCTTCAGTTGGAATTTCTTGGCACCAGCGGGTGCGAGCGTCGTCCATCCGCACGTTCAACTTACTGTCGATGAGCAACCGACGAACCTCGCTTGGCTATATTTATCAGCATGCAAAAAATACTTCAAGAAATACGAGGAAAATTATTGGAATCGCTTGCTCGAAATCGAGGAAAAAGAAGGTGCTAGGTTTCTGGGGAAGATCGGTAGCATCTCTTGGATCACAAGTTACGTACCCCTTGGCAATGACGAAATCTGCGGGGTGTTTCACGATGCCTCATCGCTGTATGAGCTAGATGAAACTGCCATTTCTGACTTAAGCAAGGGACTAAAGAGAGTTTTTACAGCATATTCTATATACGGGGTACATAGTTTTAATCTAAGCACGTTATCAGCTTCAGGTGAAGATGAGAGCTTCAGACTCGTCGTGCGGATCATCGCTCGGCCGTACCCGCAGAGCTATTACAATAACGATTCGGGTTTCATGGAAAGACTTCATGAAGAGGTTATTATCGAGTCTATGCCCGAAAAAGTTGCGTCCGACTTTAAGGAGTACTTCGGGTAGCTTTGGCTTCAGACACTAGAACCATATCTTTCAAGGATTTTAAGCCGAGCTTGTCAGATGATTTAACGATGCCAAGATCGCCCTCTATAAAAAAGGCTGGAATCTCAACTATCCCTTTTTTATAAGCTATATAAGCTCGGTGATGCCCGTCAATGATATGATAGAAGAGGCCCCTCTTAGCTACTACAATGGGGTAAATTACCCCTTGCTTAAACTGCTGTTTGCGAAGTGTGAGTTCTGTTGGATCTAAGAGCTTTTGAGTAGGGATTAGAGATGCGACTTCAACGCGGATGTGTCTTAGAGTAACGTTCGGGTGAAGCGTTTGAAAAAACGTGAAAATACGCTCAACGTTCTCAGAGATAATGTTCTCAATGCTCGCACGAAGCATATCAGTTGCAGTCACGATGCCTACAACCTGCTCACCGTCAACGATAGGAACGTGACGGATATGGTTGTAAGCCATTACGCCTGCGACGCTAACGATGTCATCATCAAGTTTTGCGGTCACTGGGTTGGCCGTCATGAGTTCTGCGATTTTTTCGTGCGGTTTAGCAAGAATAAGATCGGCACTAGTAACAACCCCGACTAGTCTACCATCGGCGACGACGGGAAATCCTTGGTGACCGGTTTTTGTTATAAGAGCTAAAGTGTCTGCTACGGTTGCTTCTGGCTCTAAATCAATGACGGGGGCAGATATATACTCGCTTATGCTTACCATATCTCTCGTGCTTCTTGTGAATAATATCAGGCAGCACTTATCCAACGCAACCAGAAGAGCCGTTCAAATAGTCTGGTTTACGCGCATCTTTGTACCATACGTCACACGATCGATGGCATTCTCGTAAACGAGGGTGTGCTTCCGAGCTATATTTGCCCAAATTATGTGGTTTGCCACGTAGTCTCGCGCGTGCTCGCTGTAGGTGTCGAGCATTAGATCACTAGTAAGCATTATTTTAATGGCTTTTCTTAACTCTTCAAGATCGTCGACAGGGACTGCTATTCCAGCGCCGCTTGCTTCAATTTCTGCCTTTAAACCTTCAAGTGACGAAACAATGGCCGGCTTGTTAAGAGCAAAAGAGTGCGCAAGGTTCCCACTTTGGGACGCATGCTTGTATGGAAGCACGACGAAGTCTGACGCTGAGATTATACTATCATACGTATCAGGATCAAACGCTCCGATTATCTTTTTTATATGTTCTTTCGCTGAGGACGCTTCAATAGCGCGTAACAGCTGCTCTTTGTACTTAATTCCGGTTTCTGAACCCGGTCGTGCGTCACCGGCAATCACGAGTACTGCCTGCTCGCCCGCTTCTTGCATGATTTCAGGCCAAATCTCAATCACATCCTCGAAGCGTTTGTTCGGCTCAAACCAGCCTATACAAAGTGCGACCTTCTTACCAACCAGCCCGAAACGTTCTTTTGCTACTGGATCCGGTACGACTTCTTTCGCTCCATGTGATATGACGTGCACGTTGTGGGGGATCCAGTCGAGGTTATACGGAAGAAAAAGCTTCTGCACTTCAGCGTGAACGATAGCAGAGTCGAGCAAGCGCAAACTAACATCGGTAAAAATGGTCTCAGGGCGATCCAACGATGTATATATCGAATGATAAGTCATAACGGAAGGGATCTTTTCCAGCTTAAGTCGGAAAAGCAATGGAAGGATACGGTTTCCATAGTCTCCATGTGTTAAATAGAGGCCATATTCATGCTGGATATGGACAACATCGGGCTTTATCTGCTTTATTGTGCGATAGATGCTTTCGTCCCAACCAGGATCGTTGGTATCAATAACTGGATAAACCCCTTCTTCCTGGTGCCCTCCACATTCCTCGTCTGTATGACAAATAATTTTCACACTGTGTCCGCTCTTCCGTAGTGCACCCACGAGTTCTGAGCTGTAAGTGGCGATGCCGCAATGACGTGGTGACCAACTTGTAACCATGACGATGTTCATCTTACTCTGCTCCTTAGCAAACAGCTTTGCAATGACCCTTTTTATAACTGTTCACACTCGTATTTTAGCAGTCCTTAATAAGATTTCGGTAAGCTCGCGATGAGAGTTGCGAACCACAATTAAAAACTAATAAAAGCCTTATACATCATAGTCCAACAATTCTTTGGAGTTATAAATGAAAGCACTAATCTTATGTGATGGCTATGGAAAAAAGCAGAGCATCAACGACGGTTCCTCAAATGCGCTTACAGTTTTGACAAAGGGGCTTACGGTCGTAGACAAGCTATTGCTCGACCTCGCTACGGTTGGACTACGCGAGGCAGTGCTTTTGACCACTGTCTCTTCTCGACAGCTGCAGGAGACATTGGGAAATGAGTGCAAGGGCATAAAACTCAGCTTTGAGCACGCCCCTCGGACGTTCCGCGATATAACGTCGTTACTGGCTAAGATCGATGATGATGTCATCGTTTTAGACTCTGGCGTCATCACGGATATTAACTTAAAGAAACTGATAATAAAATTCACCCAATCAGCAGCACCAGTTATGATCTACGCGGCTCTCCGAACCGAGTTGAGC